>JAFWRA010000219.1 GCA_017508895.1 Bacteroidales bacterium | reverse complement strand
CAGCCTCGGCACCTATGATGACAATGCTTCCATTGCTGATGAAAGCAAAAGGCGCATCGGACGCTGGGTCTGAAGAAGCATCATTGGCAAAAAACACCAAGCGGAAACGCGAAGTGTAGTCAGTCGTTTTGGCCGTGAAACTATATGCAGGCGTTTGCAGCAGATCCACATCCGCGCCGGTGAGATTATCAATAAGGTGCAGGTAATCCAAATCCACTGCTTCGGAATGGATGGTAAGGGTATATTCTCCGTTCTTGGTGGCCTTGAAGTTGAGAGGCATCTCACCTTGTTTGTCTGTGCAAGCAATGGCAAGCTCCTTACCGCCTTGTGGGATACTGATGACGGCATTTTCCTTGTTGAAGACAAATTTCTCCAATCTGTCACCAGCATTGAAGCTCACGATGGCCTTGTCCTGAATGGCATTGCCGCGTGTAGTGGTTTGCGCCACGGCGATTTGCAAACAGCCTTGGTTAGTTGTTGCTTCGGGAGCCTCGGTGCTGAAAACAACCGTCTCGCCTTCAGCCTCAGCCATTACCATGACACCCGTACAGGCAGGGATGGCCGTGGCAGACGAAACCATATTAGGCTCGATGCCAGTGCCGTCTTCGTTCATCGTATAACAACTCCTGCTGGCGTAAGCACTGACAGGGAACGGATTGCCCACCAAGTTCCAGCCAGCAAACTCTGCATTGGCATCGTAAGCAAGGCCGACTTCCTTCGTATCATCCTCATTGAACGCGCCTTTGAAAATGAGGTTCACATCCTCCGCATTGGCATATAGGTAGCCTTGGCCGTTAGTAAGGAAGAAATTTGGCGTGTTTTCTGGGTATTTGTAGTTTTGCCATTCGTCATCCTCGCTTTGGTCGAAGCGATAGAGGTCGTATGCCGTTTCGGTTATCATGTTATCCACCGCTGTTGGGGCTGTGTTTTCAACCAATGGCGAAGCGATGAAACGGTAGTTGCCCTCGCCTTCGCCATAACCTGAAATGGTAGTATAGGCCATGGGGAAGATTCTGTCTTCGTAATCGCTCCAATTTGTGGTGGTTTTGTAATCATTTACGGATTCATAGGGAACATAGATTGGGCAGTTGTTGGTATAAATGTATACATCTGAACCAAAAGATGGGGGAATCGTTCCTAACATCACTATATCCGTCAGATTGCTGCAACCCCAAAATGCCCCACGTTCAATGGAAGTCACGGAGTTGGGGATTTCTATTGAGGTCAAGCCTGTGCAACCCTCAAACGCAAGGCTTCCTATAGAGATTACAGAGTTGGGGATTTCTATTGAAGTCAAACCCGAACAAAAATAAAATGCGTCATTTCCAATGGAGGTCACGGAATCGGGAATGACAGTAGTCTTGCAGCCAGCCACCAATTCGTTGGTACTGGTTTTGATGATGGCGTTGCAGTTGCCTCTTGAATCATACACAGTATTGCCACTTGCCACTAACATTTGTTCCAAACTACTGCAATCAGAAAACGCATCGTGCCCAATGTATGTCACTGAGTTGCATATGCTTATTGAGGTCAAACTAGTACAATGATAAAACGCATTGTTCCCGATAAAAGACACAGGGTCGGGAATGGTTATCGAAGTTAGGTAAGTGCAATAAGAAAACGCAGAGTAGCCGATGGAAGTCACGGAGTTGGGAATAGTTATTGAGGTCAAACCAATGCAAGAAGTAAACGCATTGTTCCCGATGGAAGTCACAGAGTTGGGAATGATGGTGTTCTTGCAGCCAGCCACCAATTCGTTGGTACTGGTTTTGATTATGGAGTTACAGTTGCCTCTTGAATCATACACAGTATTGCCACTTTCAACCACCATCCGTGCCATACTGCTGCAATTCCTAAATGCACCGATTCCGATGGAAATCACGGAGTTGGGGATTTCTATCGAGGTCAAGCCATGACAATTAAAAAACTCATAATCGCCGATAGAATTCAATCCAACAAAATCTCGCAATTCCTCAAACGAGGTGATTTCAGTATTTCCTCTAAACACTTGTCCAAGGTCAGTTACTGCGGCAGCTTCAGCATAACTCAATTCACCGTCTCCATTGGTATCCCAATTGGCCACACAGATGGCTTTTACATTTGTGTCGGCAAAAATTATGTTGTCCATTGGTGAAAAAACACAATCCACATCAAATTCATAACTAAAGCTTTCATTTAGATTTTCACAATGATAAATCACATAACCATTTGAATAGCTCACCGTGAAGGAACAATCTTCTGGATATGACCCAACTATCCAAGTCAAGGTAATGTGGCTACTATGGGCTATCCAAAGAGTATGCGAAGCAGAATACCCACTTTCAACTGTCAACTGTTGTGAACTACCATCTGGAAAATTGACCACCAAATAATTGCCCGTGTAGCCATCGCCATAGGAATCAAATAAATCGAAAGTAAGGGCACATACCTCTCCTTCCTCGGCAAAGTTGGCAACAAAGTCCGCATCTCCAGCCACAATAAAGCTATATATTGAATCGGTGCTAACTATCTGACCATCTTTGCTCCAATTCAGGAACAGGTAACCTTCAACGGGTGTTGCTGTCATCGTACATGTAGTGCCGCCTTCATAGTAACCAGCACCTGTCACTGTTCCACCTTCAGTAGGATTGGCAGTAGCAGTTATTTCTCCAGCGCACATTTCCCTCAAATTTAATGTACTCCATCCATTTGCCAACTGATAGGATTCCAAAGTGCCACAAGGCACAAAAAAGGTCAAATCGCTTGCTGTGTTATAAAAAACATTGTCACCTAACGAAGGAGGTGTGCTGGGAAATGAGATTATCGATGACAACCCACTACAACCTGAGAAAGCCTCATTGCCTATCGTAGCCACGGAATTGCCGATGGTGAGGCTGCCCGTGAAGCCGCTACACCAAGAGAAAGCTAGACTTCCTAAATCGGTCACGGAATTAGGGATGGTCAAGCTTCCCGTCAAGCCGATGCATCCAAAAAAAGCCATATCGCCTATCTCGGTCACGGAATTGCCAATAATCAGGCTGCCTGTGAAACCACTGCAACTAGAGAAAGCTTGAATGCCAATCGTGGTCACGGAGTTGCCAATAGTCAGGTTGCCTGTGAAACCGCTGCATACACCGAAAGCCCAATCGCCTATCGTCGTCACGGAATTCGGAATGGTCAGACTGCCCGTGAAACCGCTGCAATTTGAGAAAGCACCAACGCCTATCATGGTCACGGAATTGGGAATGGTCAGGCTGCCAGTGAAACCGTTGCAACCATAGAAAGCATTATCGCTTATCGTGGTCACGGAGTTGGGAATGGTCAGGCTGCCCGTCAAGCCGCTGCACGAAGAGAAAGCATAACTTCCTATCTCGGTCACGGAATTGCCGATGGTCAGGCCGCCCGTCAAGCCGCTGCAACCTGAGAAAGCATAACTTCCTATCTCGGTCACGGAGTTGCCAATGGTCAGACTGCCCGTCAAGCCGCTGCACCAAGAGAAAGCACCACTGCCAATTGTGGTCACGGTATTGCCAATGGTCAGGCTGCCTGTG
>JAFWRA010000218.1 GCA_017508895.1 Bacteroidales bacterium | reverse complement strand
GCATCGGTGAGGCGTTTCTCAGCCGCTCCACTGATGGGCAGGTCAAGGCCTTTCCGTATCGTTATGGTCTCAGCCATTTTATTTGAGGTTAAGCAAGGGATATATCTGCTTCACAAAAAGTTCCTCAGCATTCTCCTTGGTAACATGATGCAGGAGGAAACCGTCGTCACACAGCGTCATATTCGGCATCTCCTGGTTCATCATGGATCCAGTCTCGCACTTTACATTCACGCCGTTGATGCACTCATTGAAGCAAAAACTAGCTTTCAGCTCAATTAAGTCTTCAACATCATATTTCTTCAGCAAACTTTTGAATTCCTGAATCACGTCGTAAGAACCATTGAGGTGACACGAACTTCCAGTACAAATCTTTATTATCATCATTACATTGATTTATATATTATACCTTGTCATTATTGGCTCTTCCATAGCATTAACATACCTTAATTATGCTACTCGCCCATTCATTCGATATGTTTTTATCGTATCTATATCTCGCTGCAAAATTACGACATTTCTTTTGATTACCACGAAAAAAAAGCAAAAATTTTCAAAATTGAGGTTTTAGACATGTTTTAAACACTTATATCATTTATAATCATTTATATTCAAATAGATTAAGCTTTATTTTGAAGAATAGTTTGGAAATATTTCTTTTTTTTGCTTCAAGTATTTGATTTCTTTGTACTTTTGCAAACGATAAAAATATATCGAATATAAAATAGTAATTATTATAATTAATTGAAAATCAAAATACTTGAAGCTATGACAGCCAAGACAACAAGTAAATTCCGCACCGAGAGCGACCTTCTCGGAAGCAAAGAAGTTCCAGAAGAGGCCCTCTACGGCGTACAAACCACACGCGCCATTGAAAACTTCCACATCAGTGGTAATCTGATGGTCAGTTACCCCAATTTCATCAAAGGTATGGCCATCACGAAGAAAGCCGCCGCACTTGCCAACTATGAAGTGGGCATGATCACGGTCCAACAAGCCAACGCCATCTGCCAGGCTTGCGACGAACTGATTGCCGGACAGCACCACGACCAATTCCCGATCGACATGATCCAAGGTGGTGCGGGTACCTCAACCAATATGTGCGCCAACGAGGTGATTGCCAACCGTGCCCTTGAAATCATGGGTTACCAACGCGGACAATACGAGTTCTGCTCGCCCAACGATGTGGTGAACGCCTCGCAATCCACTAACGACGCTTATCCTTGCGCCATCCACATGGCCATGTTCCTTGAACATGAGGAGTTCCTCCCCCATCTGACCCAGATGATCGATGCCTTGGAGAAGAAAGCCAAAGAGTTTGCCGAAGTCATCAAGATGGGCCGCACCCAATTGCAGGATGCTGTCCCCATGACCCTGGGACAGACGTTTAGTGGCTTTGCCGCTTCGCTCCGTGGCGAACTGCGCACCTTGAACAGCGCCGCCCGCGAGTTCCTCACCGTCAACATGGGTGCCACGGCCATCGGTACGGGCATCTGCTCCAAGCCGGGCTATAGCATGGCTTGCATCAAGGCCTTGCGCGAGATTACGGGATGGAGCATCCATTTGGCCGACAACCTCATCGAAGCCACCAGTGCAACGAGCTGCATGATTCAATATAGCGCAGCCATGAAGCGCCTCTGCATCAAGATCAATAAGATGTGCAACGACCTCCGTCTGATGAGTTCCGGCCCACGCTGCGGCTTCAACGAGATCCACCTGCCCGAACGCCAGCCCGGTTCTTCCATCATGCCTGGCAAGGTCAACCCGGTCATCCCCGAAGTGATGAACCAAGTGTGCTATAAGGTGATCGGCAACGACATGACCATCACCTTCGCCTCCGACAACGGCCAGCTCGAACTGAACGTGATGGAACCCGTCATCGCCTACAGCCTCTTCGAGTCCATCCACCTGCTCACCAATGGCCTTGACACCCTGCGCAAGTACTGCATCGAAGGCATCGTTGCCAACGAAGAGCATTGCCGCAAACTGGTCGAAGGCAGCATCGGCATCGTCACCATGCTCAACCCCATCATAGGCTACAAGCAATCCACCAAGATAGCCAAAGAAGCCAGCGAAACCGGTCGCGGCGTTTACGAGCTGGTCCTTGAGCACAACCTGCTCACCAAGGAACAACTCGACAAGATTCTCCGTCCAGAGAATATGCTCAAGCCCGTTGACATTAAATTATAGGAATAGAATAATAGTTTTGAATAACGGTGTCGCATCAAGCGGCACCGTTATTTTTTTGTGTTTTTCGCTATTTATAAAATAATTCATAAATTTGCAGTCCAATAGTAACGAAACACAAGATTTAAAACGATAAAAAATGAAAGTAAAAGAATTAGTTGAAAAACTCAACCTAAAGGTCCTCTCGGGCGAGAAAGGCCTTGACAGAGAGATAGATGGCTGCTACATTAGCGACCTTTTGAGCGATGTGATGGGTAACGCCATGGAAGGCAACATCTGGATTACCCTCCAAACCCATAAGAATGTGATGGCCGTGGCCTCGCTGAAGGAAATGTCGTGCATCATCCTGGTGAAGAACCTCATGCCTAACGATGAGACCATCGAGCAGAGCAACGACGAGGATTTGCCTATTTTGCAGACCAACCTTCCCACATACGAGATTGCTGGATTGGTTTATAATCTGTTAAACAAATAATTATCACAAAACCTACAAAACCCACAAAACATTAGTTTGAGTTGGAAAGCACGCCAACCGGCTGCTTTCCGGCGGCGAGCGGTTGCGAGCCACCTTGCACAAACAAAGAGTTTTGCATTGTTTTGCTAGTTTTGTGACAAAAAATGCCTATGGAACTTCAATCATATAGAGCCGACCTCCACATGCACACGGTGCTCTCACCGTGCGGCGACCTCTATATGAGTCCCTCCGCCATCGTCGAGCAGGCCAAGAAACTCCATTTGGACGTCATTGCCATCTGCGACCACAATACCACACGGCAGGTGAAGGTGACGCAAAAAATCGGGCGCGAAAACGGCATCCTCGTCATCGGCGGCGTCGAAATCACCACGCAGGAAGAAGCCCATGCCCTCGCCTATTTCGAGAATGATGAGCAGTTGGACAAATTTCAGGAATTCCTTGATGCACACCTTCCCCACATCCCTCTTGATGAGGAAAAGTTTGGCTATCAGCTCATCGTTGATGAGAATGAAGAAGTGGTGGGCGAAGAGGAATGGCTACTGTGGTCGGCCCTAGATGCCGATTTGGACCAACTCTATGATGTGGTGCATGAAATCGGAGGGCTGTTTGTTCCCGCGCACGTCAACAAGCCGGCGAGCAGTTTGGTGAGCCAGTTGGGCTTTGTGCCGCCCGACATCAAGGCCGATGCCTTGGAAATCTCGAAGCATGTCTCCAAGCCTGACTTCCTGAAGAAATACGCCTACCTGAAGAAATTCAACTTCACCAAGAGCAGCGATGCCCACTTCCTGCATATCATCGGCGAGGTGCATTGCGTGCTGCACATGTACGACAAGACCTTCGACGAGTTCCGCAAGACGCTCCACGGCGAGGACGGACGCTACATCGACACTGAACCCAAGGAAAAACTACAACTCCTTTTTGGATAAGTAAATGAACAACATTAGTTTACACATTGGACGCGAGACTATGGGACGATGACTTGTGACTATGACAATGACCACTTTAGCCAAGGGCTGAAACTACTGCATTTCCGTAAAAGCGGTCATAGTCATGGTCAATGGTCATAGTCAAAAAGTCCCGTGTCCCGAAGTCAAAAAAATAGACTATGAAAGAACTATCAATGCATGTTTACGACCTGATGGAAAACTCGACGGCAGCCAACTCCACCCTCGTCGAACTGACCATCCGTGACAGCCTGAAAGACAACATATACGCCTTCACCATCAAGGACAACGGCAAAGGCATGACGCCCGAGTTTTTGGCCAAAGTGACCGACCCTTGGACAACCTCACGCACAACACGTAAGGTCGGCCTCGGCCTGCCGCTCATCAAAATGAACACCGAAAACGCCGGCGGTGGCATGAAGATTGAAAGTGAGGTCGGTAAAGGCACGGTGCTCAACTTCTGGTTCCAGCACGACCACATCGACCGTCCGCCCATGGGCGACTTGGCCGGCTCGTTGGTGATGCTGTTTGCTGCTCACGAGGACATCCATTTCATCTACAAGCACATCACCGACGATGGCGAGTTCGTCTTCGACACCGACGAAATCAAGGAAGCCCTTGATGGCATGTCGATGAACGACGTCAGCATCATGAAATACCTGAAGGAGATGATTCAGGAGAATTTGGAGGAGATACATTATAATGATTAACCCAATCCGTATTATTGGATAAATCGGCCAAAAAGATTGGCGTAAATCATCCAGTTTTGATTTACGCCAAAGACCTTAAAAATGATGCGAACACTGTGCAGTTGTCAATGTATATGACAATAGGAGTTCTGGGAAACAAACTAAAAGAAAAGGCGCGACACCCCTGCCGCGCCTTCTTTCTGTCTTTTCTTCATTTCACATTACCTTTGCATTACTCACTTTCAGTATCCATAATGCAGGTCAGTTCATTTAATTATAATCTTTTGGATCTTTGTTTCGTCCGAGTTGACTAAACGTAAAATGTACACTCCTTTCGCCACGATCGGGAAACTCACTCTGTTTTGGCCACCTGACAACTTATCATGCCACAAGATGCGGCCTTGCATGTCAATGAAGTCAAGTTCGCCTTCACCTGTCACCACCCATTGCGTACCGTCAAAGAAGACAAAGCTTTGTTCATTGTGTTCTTCCACCTCAGTCACGTTGAAGACGATGTAGAAGCGTGAATAGTAGTCATCCTTATGGCCTTCGAAGGTGTAAGTGTTGTTGGCCAGCATGTCGTATTCCAAACCTCTAATGTTATCAATCAAATAAAGTGACGTGAAGTCGCCGTTGGCTGTATTCCACTTCATGGTGTAAATGTCGTCCTCTTCTGCCTCGAACCACAGCGGAATGCGCGTTGTGCCTTTCTCGGCGAATAGTGCCGCATAGCGTTTCCCTTCATGGTAACCGTAGAATAAGCCATTACCGTTGCGCAATTCATGCAACTTCGTCGCGCCACCCCATTCTGGACGTTCAAACTCGACAACCGTGATATCGGCACACCCTTTGTCACTACTCAAGAAGAGGTTGACCAAAGGATAGTTGGGCTTCCAATCTCTGAAAGAACTACTTGTGGCTACGGAACGAGGTACAACCATATTCCCTTCATTAGCAAGAATGCCATCCGTGAAATTAATGCTACCTTCATCGGCCGCCACGACGAAGAAACCTTGATGCGGGTGCAGGTATCGACCTGCATAGGCACCATTGTTCGATCCGCCCTGCACATAATAGATAAAGGCACTTTCAGGAGCACCGGCAAAGCCGTCGGCGTTGTAGACCACATAGAACGGATGGTTGCTTTCTGTAGCCAACAAAGAGCTATTCCTACTGTCATTAGCAAATGCATCGAAGTCCAGATAGCCGTGGAACGGGTTACCCACAAGGTTCCAACCTGTGCAGTGTGCGCCCTGTTGTGTCAACAAGATGCTTTGATTACCGTTGTTCATCATACCATGGCTCTGCATAAAGGTCGGGACGGAGATGGCTGTCATATAACCACGTCCGGTGATGAGTGTCTCCTCGTTGACATTATCTGCGCTACCATGATAATCGAGGTGTTCGTGCTTACCTTGGGCATTCTCATCACTATGCCAGTGGTTGGGGCCATTACGCTTGAAGTTAATCCAGTGGTATTGTGGCTCATACCATGTGAACAGGTCCATTCCATAAGGGAAGCGGTTGCTTATAATGTTTCCTGTTGCAGAAGGACATTCGTCGCTACCCACAATGAACAATTCAGTTAGGTTATCATCAAACAGGTTACCACGTCGGGTCGGGAAGTAGCCGTCGGTCCCTTGTGTTTCAGGGTCGAATGTCTTCATCCAATAGCGTTTGCTAACTCCAGCAGCACATTCGTCATTGGCAGGATAATTAGCAAGCCAATTGAATTCCAAATTTGATTCCCAAGGGTTGTTGAAGAAGCCTATTGGGTCATTCGAAATACTGTTGAAATTATCATGACCAGGAACAGCCTTATTATGGTCTACACCGTTTTGGTCTTTATAGTTGAAGCCCAAAGGAGCATCACTCAACGGCGACGACATCATATGCCAGTCACGAGGCAAGTCCTGCATTCCCAAGCCATTCACACCATGCGACGAAAGCGCATGTCGACGTGAGTTGTCGAAGGTGATACCCACGTATGTGTTGTCGTAACTTGACAGGCTGCCCGCCGACAAAATGGCTGCATGTTCGTAGATGCTCACCTTTGCTTGGGTGATTTCCAAGTCTGTACCGACACTATTCACATCGCCATAGATGAACAAGTAGTCTTCATTGGCTGCGACCGCTTTGGGACGCGTAAGTGCAGCATCCACTTCGTTTACATCACCATCACGGACAGGACCACCATACTGCAAGACGGGACCGCCTGCATAGGTACCCATGCTACGGAAATCACCTTGATGGTTCACAGTCGCATCATAATCGTAGAGCATCAAGACCGGCAAGTCACCATTGATTTCCGACAAGCCAGGACGTGCCCAACGAGCGTATTTGTAACCGGATCTGTTATTGTAGTCCACCCACTTGTTCAACCGCACGAAGAGAGTAGTATCGGTGGTTGAACCGACATGTACCCTGTTATCGGCATACATATAACCAAGTTCGTCGGCACTGACGACGGGAGCATAATCGCCACAATATCCGCCTAAAGCACCTTCAATAACGAGGTTATAGTCTGTGTTTTGCATAACATAGCAACTGTCGATGCTGCCTGCAGCATAGTATGCGATGCTACCGAACTTGTCACTGGTAAGACCTTCGCAATCATGCAAGGCCACATAACAGTTCTCCATCACAGTGTTCTTGTTGGTGCCTAACAAGCCGCCTATTGTGTCAGTACGACTATCGACATCGAAGGTTGCATTGACAAATGAATTGCTAATCTTACCAGTTTTGGAACCACCCACCAGACCACCCACCGTGGACGAAGCTCCCGTTTTGATATAAGGCATGGCCATTGACGAGTGGATTTCGCCTGACTCCATCTTTGCAACTAAGCCACCCGCTACAGCTTTTTGACCTTCCAAAGTAGGACAATAGATTTGGAGTGCAGCCTCACTGTTGGAGACTACTGCATTGTTGCCGTTAAGGTAACCGACCAAGCCGCCAATGTTATAGATATCGCTATTGCTGAGCTTGCCCATCGGGATTACCTCGCCACTCACCACGAAGGTGCGGTTGATAGTGTCATTATTGACATAGCCAAACATACCGTAATTGGTACGCTCATAAATGAAGTCTCCCTTACCAATGTAATTGATATTGAGGTTAGAGATAAGATGTCCCCTACCATCAAAGGAGCCGGCAAACGGTTCGTAACTCGCCCCCTGCTCTCCTAATGGAACCCAAACATACTGTTTCAGGTCTATGTCATTGGTTTGTTCGATGTCGATGTTGGAGAAATCGATGGCAGTTTGTCTATTCATTCCAGCGGACTTGCTGATGAGCCAGGCCAAGTCTTCACGCGAGTCGATATTGTTATAGGCAAAGCCACTTGGCTCCTTCCTCACCACATTGGCCCACGTCCAACCTAAATACACTTTCAGATGTTGGTCATCATCACCGTTGTAATCCAATGGATCATAATAGGTAGTTCTTCGGGTCGTATCACTATGTCCATTGACGAAAAACCATTCCAGGTCGTCTTGGAAGTTGCAGTGCAACCATGCAGCCTCGGCAAATGTGGGTTTATTCTCATCTGTAACCTTGGCCACAGGCGACAAGGTATTCTTCTTATAGTCTTCATCCGTGTTTCGCTTGGGGCTGGTCACGCCAATACGCGTCTCTTCTGTCAGGCTATCTGAAATGTATAGATGCGTGAAGAAGGTAGGCAGATACACGTTGCAATCGATGATTTCAGCTTCCTCATTCCCAATCTTAAGGTATTGCTTGTTTCCGACAATGGAATCCAATCCGCCCACGTTCACGGTGGCCAGAGAATCCACGAAGATGGCTCCACCATGATAATGGAATGGTTCATTCACAACCACCTCTGGTTTGTAATCAGCATCGGTGTACCACTCTTCAGCATTCCTGTTGTTGTAGCCGCGTTTCAAAACTGTGCCACCATGCATGGAGAGCGTTGAATATGGATGGGTCAGCACTAAAGGTAGTGTATCGAGAGACGGTTTGAATTTACTCTCCTCCGGCAACCTATAGTTATAGATTTCATGTAACAAGGTGTCAGCAGGCGTGTAGCCATACAAACCATCCATGAGGACGCCCCGCATTTCGACGGATTCTGAAGCTTGCACGTTGAGCATGGCACCATAGTTTGCACCTGGGCCACGGTTTTGGGCATAGGCATCTCCTTCTTCTCCATTGGGATGGCCCCAATTAGCAACTTTAGCGCCACCATAGTCCAACCTGCCGTTGCTCATGGTGTGACCGCCTGGGTAACGGTAAAGCTTCAACGGATAACGGGTCTGACCATCATCGCTTACGGCGTCTCTCAACATTTCCTTCTCGTCTTCAGCTGAAATAGCTCCGACGACATAGATGACATCATCTTTGTGGGAATAGTTAAGATATGCCAAAGAACTCGAGGTGTACACCTCATTGACGATACCTGTACCATTATTGTTGGCATCCTTTCCGAAGAGGGTCTTCTTGGGTTTGTCGGGATAGATGCCCGAATCGTCCCCATACTTCTTCATGTCATCGCGACCCCAGCCACGGGTGCCGTCAACATACCAGCGTCTGTCGCGTTTTACATCAACCCACAAACGATAGTCTTCACGATCGCCACGCGTATAGTCAAGCACGTTGATATAAGGATACTGGTTGGTCTTGGTAAATACATTACCATCATCCGTAAAGTAGTTGAAATCAATATTATAGCTCATAAATCCGCCATCCGATAGGTTTTCGTTTTGGAATTCAAGGTCGTTGATGATTTTCGGGCGGGCATAGGCAAAACTCACCGTATCTTTTAGCACAGGATGGTACTCATCACCTCTCATGCGGAAGAAACCAAGCAGCTCGCCGTAATACTGCTTCGAAGTAGCGTCACCTTCATGTTTAGCATGGTAGCGCACCCACAACTTCGACGTGTCGTTGTAGAGGATAACGTTTTCCTGCGCGAAGGTCAAGGGGTCACCAACCACTTGGGCATTTCCGCCAGTGCCAGAAATGTTGTAAAGCTGCGCAGAGCTATTACCATCCTTGATACCCAACCAATACCACGCGTTCTTCTTCAACTCATAGGGATTGTGGTCGTAGATGGAAGCATTACTGTTTGCCAGATTCAAGCTTTGCACCGTGTATATGGAGTCCATGTGGGCGTATGCACCTGGGGTAGAACTGCCCAAAACAATACCGCTCGCATTGATTACGGCGAGGGTATCGTTCACCCTCATCACACCATAATTATTCTCGTTGGCGGCGTTGCTGATGTCTTGAAGGCCGCTCAAGTTGACGTTGGCATGGTCAATAATGACGTTGTTGGCACGCTGGATGGTGGTCAACGTACGGGTGGCCGCTGTCATTTCACCGCTGGTTTCGTTACGGGTTCCGTAATCCTTCAGGAGAATGTGACGTCCCAGCTGGCCTGATTCAGTATGGGTGCCGCTGCCGAAGAGACCACCGCCGATGGTCATGTAGTTGCCAGTGTTATCCGTTGTATTATAATCCTTGCCGTCGATGAAGATAAGGGAGTAGCCGGTCAGGTCATAGTCGTCCCAGTCATTGGTAGTTTGGGTACCGTAGAAGTTGGAGCCGCCATAGACTGAGCCACCGATAACGAGGGTGGAGACTGTAGGCTCAACAGGGTTTATTCCCGTCTGATCCCAACTTCCAGTATGGGGTTTATTGTAGTTTACATTGTAAACCTTGTTGGGTGCGTTCAGGATGGCATCTTTACCAATGTTGACGCACACCGAGCCATTCACCAAGCCAGCATAGCCAGCGCCATGAACGCTGCCGTCGATGGTTCCGCCGTTGATGTTGACGAAAGAGGTCCATTTTTTAGCATTTGCTTGGCTTTGTTCCACCTCGCCGTCGTTAGAGCTGTGGCTACAGCCGTACACGTTGCCCATCACATAACCTCCACGGACATTCACCGTCTTCAGACCGCCATGTGCCCAAAGTGCATTGTCGGATGGGATGGCATTGCTGCCACCGTGTACGTCGGCGTGTATCGTGCCGTTCAAGACGTTGGTCACCCTCTGGCCTTTCACCACGCTCTCGTTGCCGCCGCCGAAGACGCTTCTCCAAATGGTGCCGTTCAAGATGTCGACCTTGGTATTGCCTTCCACTACACCTGCAGTCGGGCTGTTGTTGCCTAAGTGGTCTTTGTCCAAGCCACGGCCGCCGCCATACACGTTGCCCTTCATGGCACTCGATTGCACACTTTCGTCACCGATGACAGCATTTTCGGCAATGGTGACATGGGTGTTACCGGGTTTGATAGTGTCTTCGGGGTAGTCCGAAACGAGGCAAGCTCTCACGTGACCATCTTCGCCACCGCCAAACACCGATCCATACACTTTCGCGTTGCCGTTGACCAAGACCTCAGTCTCATTCACGTAGGATAGACTGGCAAAGTCTGTTCCCATGCGGCCCTTTCCTGAGCCGAACACGTTGCCGTTTTCGAGCTCGCTGGTGGAAGAACCAACGGTGGCATTGCCTGTCACGGTGACAGTGGCCTTGCCGTAGTCGTCAGGGATATTATCCCAGATGATGGTACCGTCGGAGAGGGTATCCAAGACAAGTTCATAGCCTATTGAGGCCATATTTCCACCGCCAAACACCGAACCCAATACCGTTCCGTTATTAATTAAGATGGAGGTGCTGATGCCAACGATACCAGCGGTTGAGCTTATGTTGCCACTTTCATCGATATCCAAGCCACGACCGCCGCCATACACGTTACCGTCGATGCCCGAGGCACCCGTGGTACCGATAACGAGGCCATTGCAGGTGTAACCTCCACCGTTGCCAACGATTACATTGGAGCGCAGACGCGTGTGGCCGTCCTCGCCGGAGCCGAACACCGAGCCCTTGATTTGGGCATCGCCGGTGATTAGAACCTCAGTATTCTTCACCATGGCCAGATCCTTGTAGGCTTCGCCCGCCTTACCGTGTGCCGAGCCAAACACCATGCCATTGACGTTGGTTAAATCGGGGCTGACGCCGACAGTGCCTCCAGCGATAGTCACCTTGGCCAAACCTGTCTTGTAAACGCCATTAACGGGCTGTTCACTGGCTATGCCGACCGACGACATGTTGCCTCCGCCATACACATTGCGGGTAATGTAGCCACCCTCAATAAACACGTTGGTGTTGCCATACACCACACCAGCAGTAGTGCTATAATGGATACCCGTCGCATCGGTGTAGGTGTCCAAGCCACGACCGCCGCCGTACACGTTGCCGTGGTAACGGTCGCTGCACAGTGCAGGACTTGAGGAGTATGCTAAACCGCCAATCTGGCCGTCGCTCACGTTGACGTAGGTGTCCTTGAAGACATGGCCGTCCTCGCCGCCACCGAACACCGAACCCATGATGAAGGTTTGTTTTCCACCAGCCTCGAAGATGTTCACTTCGGTCTGCTTCACGTGCGACATGTTATTAAAGACCGAATTCTCGTCCTCGCTAGGAGCGACAACCACGCCCCGGCATCCGCCGTACACGTTGCCGCCTGTGCGACCGGTATTATCTTCGTGACCAATCGTACCGCCACTGACGTTAACCAGGGTGTAGCCATGGTCGGTGCCTTGGATGGTGTCGCCAGCATGGATGTTATTGACGATATCGTCGATGAAATACACACCGACGGAACCGCTGTTGCCGCCGCCGAACACGGAACCCAGAATGCGTCCGTCTTGAATGTCGACTTGGGTGTTGCCACTCACGGCAGCCGAACCCACGCCAGTGATTAGAGGATTCTTGCCTCGACCGGCACCGAACACGTTGCCATCGTTGCCAGTGGTGCCCGTTGTACCGATAATGCCGCCTTTCACCACCACATGCGTATTGCGGATGACGTGGCCTTCCTCGCCACCGCCGTTCAAGCTGGACCAAATCTGGCCACCGCTCACTTCGGCGTAGGTGCTGTCAACCGTCGTCCAGGTCTTGAAGCGTTCTTGTGGTTCGCCACGGCCTGCGGCATACACATAGCCGAAGTCTGGCTTAGCCAAAATCTGTTGAGCCGTGCGTTCCCAACCCACTTCGCCACCACTGATCTTGACGGTGGAATGACCTACAACGTCAGTCAGACGGCCAGCGCCATAGATGTTGCCGTACACCTTACTACCATCCATCTCGACGCGCGTGTTGCCTTTCACGCTACCTGCCTCAGGCAAGAAGACGTAGGTGTTGCCTTGAGCGATGGAGTCGTAGCCACAACCGCCGCCGTACACGTCGCCACGGTGGAGCGCCATCAATTCAGAAGCCTCGCCCACTTCTGCATCACCCGTCATCCTGACAAGTGTGTTCTTATAGACGACACCCCTTTCTGAGCCGCCATACACCGACGACTTCACAAGGGCATCGCCACCCACCGTGACGGTAGTGCCTTTCACATTGCCAAGCTTGTCAACCTTGTCCTCTTCCATGATGCCACGGCCACCGCCGAACACGTAACCAGTACGCGGCATTTCGGAGCCATTGGCATAATGGCCCAAATACTGCACATAGGCATCGCCGACGACGCCGCCAGTGATGTTGATGTTGACATAGCCATGATCGCTGCCAGCGATGGTATCGATGGTGGTGTGGGCGGTGTTATAGTCCATACCGACGGAGCCGAAGCGACCGCCGCCGTACATATTGGCCATGATAGTGCCGGCGCTCATCTGGATGTCGGTGTTGCCACGCACGACACCCGTCGTGTTGTTGTAGGCATCAATGTTACGACCGCCACCAAACACGTTGCCGTCCCAAGTGGTGAGGCCAGTGGTACCGATGGTGCCGCCTTGGATGTCGGTGGAGGCATTGCCTAGCACACGACCGTTGGCACCACCACCGAAGACAGAGCCTCGAATATCGGCACCATTCTTAATGACGACATGGGTGCTATCGACCGTAGCGTAATAAACATCGTTTATTGCTGATAGGACTTCATGGCCTTTGCCACCGCCAAACACGTTGCCGTTGCGTTGCGAGCCGTTCAATGGGCCGATGATGCCGCCACTGATGACGACCGTGGCCGAACCAGTGTTTTTGTCGTTGTCAAGTGTTGTGCCGGAGCCCACGTTGGCCAACTCGCCACCGCCATACACACTGCCGTTGACCTTGGCCGAGCCGGTGATTTCAGTGTAGGTGTTGCCCATCACCAAGGCAGCTAGTCGATAATTAACATTATCAGTACCTTGTCCACCACCAAACACACGACCGCCTTCCAGTGCACGGATTTGATAAAGGTTCACGGTGGTGTTGTTAGGCAAGGTCTTCGTGACAGTTCCTGTGGCATTCGCCAAGGTACCCACCTCAACGCTGCCGAGAGTGAGATAAGTGTTTTTCTGCACCTGAGCCATATCGCTGCCGCCGTAAATGTGTCCAAGCACATGGGCAGGGCTTTGGGTGTTGTTGGACAACGTGTCATAGATATAGGTACATCCGTGTATCTTGGCCACAGCGGTGTCGGCCAGAGTGCCCATGCCACCGCCATAGACCATGCCACCAAAGAGGGTCTGGTTCGCGCCTTCTCCAACGTGGGAGCCCACCACACCGCCGTTAAGGCTGACCGTCGACTGTCCCTGATTGGCTGAGTTACCCACTTTGGCGAATTCGCCGCCGCCATACATATTGTGCATCACCAAGCCGCCGCTAATGGTGGCATCGGTGCGGCCATACACACGCCCCGCAATCATCACAGGGGTCATATTGGTGCTGTCACACTGTTCAACTGTCTCAGTGCTGGTGCTACCGAAGCCGCCGCCAAAGAGGTCACGCATAAGCGTACCGCCTGATACGAATACCTTGGCCGAGTCGCGCACGGTACCAATTTCACCACCACCGAAAACATCGCCTTTGATGACCACATCGCCACTGATGTTAACTTCAGTCTGTTTCACCTTGGCCAACGAAGGCCAGCGAGGGTTCATGGTCTGCTGATCCATCATGGTCAAACCGCCCTTGGAGCCGCCATACACATTACCGCCGGTAAGGTGTTGGCCGATAGGCTCCGTCTCATGGACGTTGCCTATAATACCGCCAGTTATGTTGACGGTGGTATAACCGTGGGTTACCGTACCGGTGTTCTCCTGAAGTTGACCGTAATTCGGATCATTAAGGGCAACGAAATAGGATCCCACCGAAGCCAGACTGCCGCCGCCGTAAACAGAGCCGAGCATGGTGCCACCCTCGATGTTTACTTCTGTATTGCCACCAACACTACCTGCGGTAAGGGCGCTACCCGAGAAGCCACGACCGCCGCCGTACACATTGCCTTCTAAAGAGGTGTTTCCCCAAGTGCCGATAAGGGGACTTGATATAACGTTTGATTCATTGATGGAGTCTTTTACAGTCACACAGACATTACGGAGAACGTGTCCATCTTCTCCGCCGCCAAATACCGAACCAAACACAATGCCGCCTGTGATGTACACATTAGTGCTGTCGGAGTTGGTCCACTGGTTAAAATAGGCGCGTTTGTCACCCAGACCTGAGCCAAAGAGATGGCTCGTGGTGGGAATACTTATAATATCATTATAGGTACGCGGTATGCCGATGGTACCATTCGACATCTTGATGGTACTGTTGCCCAACACGTCAGTTAACTCATTGGCACCATAGACTGCTGTGAGGATATGTCCGCCCGTGATTTCCACGAGGGTGTTACCGTTCACACGGCCTGCAGAGCGACGCCATACACCAGGAGCGATGGGATAGTAACCTGAGCCTCCGCCATATACCTTTCCAAAGAAACTGTTACCATCGGAAGCATTTAAAGAACTGCCCTCGAGTTCAGGACCTGAAGGAAAGTCTGGATCTTCAGCGAAGATGTCGTACACCAGATATTCACCGTCATCATTGCCGTAGGGCCAGGAAGCACATGGGTGGAAATTGGCAGCGTTTGAATTAATAGTTGCAGGAACGCCACTCCTAATGGCTGCTATGGCATCATTCCAATCTTGTTCATCATACGGGTCATCCCAATGGTTTATATTGTTCTCTTTGTAGTGTCCAGTTCCAATTTGTCCTCCAGCAATCTTCACATGTGTATTGCGCAAAACCATACCATTCTCGCTACCGCCGTATGCAGAAGCCGTGATGAGCGCATTACCGCTGATTTCCAAATAAGTGGTGTCGACCACAGCAAGGAAATTGGCTCTTGGGTAATTGATAGAGTCGGCTTCGCCACGGCTTCCGCAGAAGACATAACCGAAATCATCATCATAGGTAGACGTTCCAGGGGCAGGCATCAATGTTTCCGTAAAGCCCACCTGTCCACCGCTAATTACAACCTTGGCCAAACCAGTACCTTCTTCACACACTTTGGGTTCACCCACGATATGGACACCATTGGCCTGTGTATAATATTCTGTGAACGTACCCACCGATCCGAACTTGCCGCCGCCGTAGAGACTGCGTTGCACGAATCCGTTGCTCATGTCGACGTACGCATTGCCTTTCACCAAGCCAGCTTTCTCTTCAGTTTCCCTACCCATGCCGCCGCCGTAGACATCGCCACCTTGGCGGATGTGGATTCCATTGTCATTATAGTCATAACCAATGTTACCATTGTCGATGTTCACCAAGGTGTTTTTCTCGACGCGGCCAATCTCGCCGCCGCCAAACACATGGCCCTTGATTACGATGGTCTTGCCAGCAGCCTCATTGATGTTCACAGTAGTCTGCTTCACCTTGCCTAGATTTTCCCAAATCGGGTTCGTCGACGTGCCATCCATCAGGGTCATTCGACCCTTCGATCCACCAAACACGTTACCGCCGATATAGTTGCCATGGCTGTCTGACTCAATCTCAAAGCGATTGCCGATGGTGCCGCCTTTAATGTTGACAATGGTGTAACCGTAAGTTCCATTCTCATCGTCTTCCACCAAATTGCCGTAATTCTGGTCATTAGGAGCAACAAAATAAGCGCCCACCGAAGCCAATCGTCCACCGCCGTAAACAGAGCCGAGCATGATGCCGCCTTCAATGTTGACCTCGGTGTTGCCACCCACACCACCAGCGGTGAGGGCTAGGCCCGAAAAGCCGCGGCCAGCGCCGAACACGTTACCATCAAAAGTGGATTGGCCCCATGTTCCGATGAAGGGACTTGAAACGACATTGTTGTCATTGATGGAATCTTTGACGATCACGCAAACATTACGAAGCACGTGACCTTCCTCACCACCGCCAAAGATGGAGCCAAAGATAGTGCCACCCGAAATATTGACATAGGTGCTGTCGACGTTGGTCCACTGGGTAAAAAGGGTGCGCGTGTCACCCATGCCTGCGCCGAAGAGGTAACAAGTGACTGGGTGTGCGGCAATGCTTTCCAAAGTGCGCGGCACACCCAAGGTGCCACCGCTCATCGTGACGGTGCTATTGCCCATAACGTCGGTGATTTCGTTGCTGCCATATACGGAGGTAAGGATATGGCCACCTATGATTTCCACACGAGTGTTACCATTCACGCGACCAGCAGTTCTCCTCCAAATGCCAGGCCTGATGGGATAATAGCCCGAGCCGCCGCCGAACACGTTGCCGAAAAACGAGTGACCGTTGGAGCCTTCAATGGAACCACCTTGGGAGTTATATTCAGGGTATTCTAAAGGGTCGGCGAAAATGTCATAAACATAATATTTCATTTCGCCATCCTCCATTATACCATAGGGCCATGCGTCGCACTCGTGGAATTGCGCAGCAATGTTATTGATGGAAGCTGGAGTTCCTTCCTTTACTGCGTTGACGGCTTCAGTCCATTTCTCCTCAGTATAGACGGAATCCCAATGGTGCACATTGCCTACCATGTAGTGTCCGACGCCAATTTGTCCGCCCGACACAAGCACATAGGTGCTGTCAAGAAGCAAACCGTTTTCGCAGCCACCGTAAGCCGAGGCGGTGATAAGTCCTCCGCTGATGTGCAAATAGGTGTCATTCACCACGCCGTGACCGATGGCATGGGGCCAACTAATGGAGTCGGTCAAGCCTTGGCTGCCGCAAAACACCCAGCCAAGTTCATCGTCACCGGGATTGTTGGTGGTAGGCATCAAGGCCTGGTTGATCACACCTACCCTACCACCGCTGACAAAGACTCTTGCCCTGCCGGTACCCTCCTCTTTAAGACTTATGGGGACTGCTACAGTCTTCCCTGCATTGCCATTTGGATCATTCGCGGGATAAGTGACCGTATTATAATTGAAAGTGCCCACTGAGCCAAGTTGACCACCACCGTAGATGCTGCGCACCACCGTGCCGCCTCTCATCTCAACACGGGTGTTGCCTTCCACCAAGCCAGCTTTTTCGACAAGCGTGTCGCCCAAGCCGCCACCATACACGGAGCCTTTGATGCGACCACCGTTGATGATTACTGTGGTGGAATCGATCCTCCTGACGACAACGTTGCTACCTTGATGAACAGTGTCGTTCAGTATTACGCCCTTATTTCCACCGCCATACACGTTGCCATCGATGACAACCTGTGCGTGGGCAATGCCGCCAACAAGCAGCAAAGCTGACAAGAGGAATGTCTTTCGCCTTGATTTCAAAACCATTGTGTTGTGAATATGTCTATTATATTTCATCATCATAGTATTGTTTATCGATTAGAATTCCTGTTGTTATATATAAATGTAGCAGTCAATGTGGCATCTTCATCACCCATGATAAAGTGGGTGGATGGCAATTCGGGGTCAATTACAGAAGAATCATGACCCGAAACAGTCCAGTTAACGAAACTATAATTGCTTGCAGGATTAGCCACAATCGAAACTAACGCCCCAGGGGCTACCCAAATAGGTCCGGTATACGCTGTGCCATTGACTCTGAAAGTACCTCCTCCTGCAGGGGCAGCAGCCAAAGTAAGTAGGTGAGCCTCAACGAAATTAGCCGTCAAGGTAGCATTTCCAGTGCCCATCGTAAAATAGGTGTTGGCCAATGAAGGATTGCCTACACTAGCCCCCTCGCCAGTAACGGTCCATGATTCAAAGGCATAGTGAGGATTGGCCGTAGCAATGATGTTGATATCAACATCTCTGCCAACCTCATAGGATGAACTTGGATCATTAGTGCCCACCGTGATGGTACCTTGTGTAGAAGGAGTGACGGTCAAGGTGTGTGTGTCGGGGACGACAACCACTTCCGCACTGCCTGTAACATCGCCTTCGTTGCCGCCACCATACACGTTGCCCAAAATTCTGACGGCCTTGTTGTCTGTACCATCGCCAATGTTCACTTTTGGGTTGCTGTAAACGTATCCTTCATTACCACCGCCAAACACGTTGCCGGCAAACATCTCGTTCTCCTGGATTTCTCCGTCGAGGCTGAAATCATAAGGGCCACCTACAGTCGCTTTGATGATATTCACTTTGGGAGAAATGCCGTTGGGGTTTTCAGGTTCGTATGGAGTGTGGTTGCTGGCGCCATAAACATTACCAACGAAGAGTCCGCAATTGTTTTCTTCGCTTTCAACGATGACGACGATCTTGCCTTCCACATTGCCATTGGTATCGCAGCCGCCATAAAGGTTGCCAATGGCACCACCCTTCACGATGACAGTAATGTTGCCACCTTTGCCATACCAATCATTGCCTAAGTCTGCCTGGGTGATCAGGAAGTTTTTCAATTCCTGCGAATAAGCGTCAGGATTTGCATCCAGTTCCTCTTCGGTGGGGAAACGCTTCACATTGGCAGCATAATCGTTATCGCCTTGGCTGCCCCCGAAGAAAGAGCCAATTTTACCTCCCTTGATAGTGGCTGTGATGTTGCCATAGACAGTGCCCAATCGACATCCGCCATATGCGGAAAGATAACTCTTATCGTCTGAATCGTCGCAGTCAATGTTGAGCACCATTTCGCCATATTGGTCAGCTTGGTTACCACCTTGGTAAAAATAGTCAATGGATAGTTCGCCACACATGCCTTGCGTTACAAGGTCTTGCACGATGTTGATGCAGTTACCCAATCGGTTGGAACCTCCAAAGCAATAGCCAACACGACCACCTAAGATCTGGCTATAGGTGCGATGGATAATCGGGTCAACACCGACATTGGCCTCTCCATTGATACCATTGCCGCCACCGAAAATGAAGTTGAATCGCCCGCCGTCCACGATGGTGGAAGCGCTAATCGAGTGGGCAGCGTTGCTACCGCCAAACACCTCTTCGATGGTGTTTTCGCAGCCGTGAATGTGGACATGGGCCACTCTTTCAGAGGTCTGACTACCGTCTTCAGGAGCGTAACTAGCCATATCGCCGCCGCCAAATGTCTGATGTATAGCATATTGTCGGTCAGCGGCAATATAATCGACGAAGTCTTTTTCGACGTGGTTGGTCTGATAAACATCCACATACACATCGGCTTGAGGTGAGCCGTTGAGGTTGTTGCAACCAAAAATGGAAGTGTTGTCGAATGAAGCTTTGCCATAATAGGTGGGAATTGCTTCACCATCCGTACCACCAACATAGACATGCACCACGCCAAACACCTTGGCGGCCACATCTGTATGACCTTGGCCAAGGTCGGCTTTGTCGCCCAAGCCACCGCCGTAGACGTTGCCGTGGATGGTACCATTGTCAATATGAATGGTCGTGGTATTGCTTGGACTGCTGTTGACATTACCCAAAGCCGAGCCACCATATAGGTCGCCGTACAGATTCAAGTTCTCATTATGGATTCCTAATGTGTCAACACCAAAGATAATAAGGACATCGCCAGCAACTGTGGTAGGCTGGCCATAGCCACCGCCATGGATGTTAGCCCTTTGGCTAGTAGTGCCAATAGTGCCACCAGTGAAATACATCTCCACATTACCCCCAATTTCGCCTTGGGCGTTGCAGCCACCATACACGCCTGCGCCTACAAAACCGCCACTCATATCGACAATGCTGTTGCCCGAAAAGTTCTGAGTTATTTCCGGATCGGGATCCAAATCCGAAGTGGTCAGGCCAGCTTCGTTGCCGCCTCCGAAAACGCTTCCACCCACCGTACCGTCAGTAATCGTCACATAGGTTTCGCCACACAAGCCGGCATAGCCACCGCCAAATGCGTTTCCATTCACCGTGCCTTCATTAATCGTCACTTGGGTTCCGCCACAAGGTCCAGCCAAGCCGCCGCCAAAGACATTGTTCGTGCAAGTGCCGCCCAACACTTCAACATTCGTTTGGTAGCAATATGGAGGATTGACGCCGCCCGAATAAGTGTAGTTGCCGTTGCCGCCGCCAAACACGTCGCCAGTTGAACCACCTGTGACAATCACTTGCGAAGTGCCGTCCACAATGCCGCTGATGTCGCTGCCACCGAAGAAGGTGGCAGGATGCTCGCCGCCATCGACAAGCACCAATGTATTGTTGCTCACGCCATTGCTACGGCAACCGCCGTAAACGAAGCCCGTCACCCTAGCATCGGGAGTGACAGGTGTACCGGTGCCATTAGGCTGATACTGACTGCGCAAGTGAACCATACTTCCGAGATTATCATACCCATTATAGGAGAGGTTACCCAACATGGCACCCTCGTTGCAGCCGCCATAGACGGTGTTCACCTGTCCATGCAGCAAAATGATGTCCGACAAAATGTCCAAATCACCTTTGTTGTTACCACCAAAGATAGTACCTACCTGATCGTAAGCATTTTCTTCTATCGCATTCTCGACATTGACGAACACGGTGATGCGGTCCAAAACGGTAACGCCATTACCACCGCCATACACCTTATTAATATATCCACCCTCGTCTACCCCACCATCTGCATCGATATTGACATCGACGAAAGTGTTGGATTGAACGGGCTGGTCTGTAATGTCACAATATTCGTCAGGATTATAATCGTACGCACCATTGCCGCCACCATACACCGTGCCGACTCGTGGCTTGCCTGTGACGTTGACATAGGTCTTCACACCCAAGAGGTTCAAATTAGTTTGACCATCGGAGGCCCAAGAATAGGTTTCAGGCATCACGCGGTTGGTGATTTGTGCCACCTGTCCAGCACGGTCGTTGCCGCCATAGAGTGCACCGTCTGTAAGAGTGCCATCTGTAGTGTAGCCGATGAAGCCGCCCGACACATGCACTTCGTTGCTGCCGAAAACTGAGGCGCGATTGCCGCCGCCATACACACTGCCTTCCACCGTTCCGCCATCCATGAGCACAGAGCAGAAACCAACAAAGTCACGGAACCTAAAGCTTTGGTCGGTGGCATTGATGAAACCTACGAAAGCCATGTTGCCTCCAGCATACACGTTTTCTTTCACGATGGCTGTTCCACTCACCATCACATGGGTTTCGTTGTGGGTGGGGATTTTAAGGCCAACATAATACTCTTCTGGGTCGTAGGGAGGATTGCCAAAATTCAGGCCCGAGATGTATTCCACACCGTTGTTGCAGTGATAGAAACCGTTGGAGCCAGCAAAGAGGTTACCGTAGACCGTGCCGCCCGAGGCTTTCACATAGGTGCCACCATTCACCAACTGGTATTCTTCATCTGATGAAACGTCATCATATTCTATTCGAGGTTCGCTACCCACATCGCCACTGATGTTGCAGCCGCCATACACGGTGCCCACGTGTCCGTCTTGGATTTCAACCCAAGTGCTGTAAACCACATCGCTCATCTGACAGCCGCCATAGAGGTAGTCAACAAGCATGTTTGCGCTGTTCATCATCACATGGGTGCCATAGTAGATAGGCTGGGCAGCACTTCCGATGTGATTGGAGCCGAAGTCGGTGGCTATGGGACCTGTGCCAGGATTATGTTCGGGGTCATTGTCATCAGGGATTTGCGCCAGCATGTTACCCGCGTTGCCGCCGCCATACACCGTGCCGACACTGCCTCGCGTCAATGTGATAGTAGGCAGGTCGCTCATGTCGGCCCTGTTGTTGCCACCAAAAAGAGCACGCACATTGTAGATGCCAGTGCTGTTCCATGCGTAACCCTCATTGATTGCGGTGATATTGCCATCATCATCCCAAGTGCTGACAGCGTTTGTAAAAGTCTTGTTGTGAGGGCAGTCGATGAGTACATTGGCATCATCCACATCAGCCGCGTTTCCACCTGCGAAAACGGTGTCGCACATGCCGCCGCTGATGGTGATATCCGTCTTCAAGCCCACAACTTTGTTGCCGCCACCGAAAACATAGCAAATGCCATAGTTTCGGCCAAGGCCATTGGGATAACCGCTCGTTTGAGTCTTCGTGTTGTTGACCACGATATGATGTTTGCCAGCAGTTTGGTTACCGCCAAAGTTGTTGCCGCCATACACAGCGAAGGCCGTGCCGCCGTTGACGGTGATGGAGGTGCCATCATTGACATCGGTATTGGTAATGAAAGCGTTCTTTGCGCCGCCGAAGATGGAATCTGCCTTCACAGCATCATTGGCCACCGTGATGGTAGTCTTATTGATTTTCGGGACAACAAGCGTGTAATCAGCACCCGTTGTGTTTTCCCAGACCGCATCGCCCACTGTGTGCGACCGAGTCATGGCATTCACCGTCCCGTTATCTTGCACGACGAAAGAAGTATGTTCGTTATCAGCAGGCACGAAAGTGGAGCCGTCGTAGGCATAATAGCCGTTGCCACCACCATACACATCGCCAATCCTGACTTTGGTGGAGGCTTGACCATTATTATATGTTACGGCATCAGGGTCATCGGCGGTTACGCCCAACTTGATGGTCGAGCCTGCGGGGTCTACCACCTCTCCTGCAATATCGTTGCCTCCATACACCGCGCCGATGCTGTCGGTGTTGATGATGACCACTTCGGTCTTGCCGCCCACGTTGGCCATGCGGCCACCGCCAAACACCGCACCACCAATCATTGCAGTGGGTTCAGGATAAGTAGTAAAAGTGGATGGTGTTGGGTCATCCGTTGATGAAGTACAATTCGCTTTCACCATATAAACATAGGTGGTGTTGTATTCCAAATCGGTGATGGTGTAGGAAGTGACATCACCCACAGCTTGCGAAGACCAATCTGTAGCATCCGCCTTTTTCCACGATACCATGTAACTTTCAGCAGTATGAGTCCATGAGATGGTAACACCCAGATAGTTCACAGAGGCCGAAAACGACGGGTTTTGGCAAGGCGTTTTCACTGTTATTGTGGCCGTTGTCGTTTGGGTGGAGCCATCTTGGTAAGTGACGGTAAGTGTCAAAGTGGCCGTCTTTTGTCCAGTGGTGTTCTCGATAAGGTAATACAATGTCGGTGCGGCTGAGGTACTTGAATGAACCAAATCCGTTCCTTCATCGGAGAATGAAAGGTAGGCTGCACCTGCACCTGATAGCGTCCAATTGTAGGTCCATTGGTCACCACTTGAAGTTGTTGAAGTAGGGGGATCCAAATTAGAAGAGCCATAAGGATAATAATAGGTGTGTGGCGTAATCGTTGGAGAATTACCTGGTGTGGTCACTTCATCAAAGTCGTATTTGTTGTAGGCCGGAATGTAATTGAATGGCTCGATTGTAGCAGAAAGAGAATGAACTGGATTGGAAAACTCCATTACGAAATCATCGAGATCACTTACCCCCCCTGCACCATCAATTTCCATGGGAAACGATTCGACCGTCACAAGACGGAAACGACCGGCATTTGGTGTAATGTGATAAGAATAACTATCTGACAAGCTCCAAGTGCTGCCATCACATTCCACCCAATACACTTCCCAGCATTGATTGTTTTCCCATTCATGGGTACATGTTCCTTGCGTGACGCCATTAAACTGATGACCACGTGCCACGCCAGCTCCATTGGGTCTGTTGTCATAATCCCAATCGTAGAAGTAGTAGTCCCGATCAGTATTGTTGAGGAAGTAGACCGGTGGCTTCGAGTCGGAAAGCGATAACGCCCCTCCCGCCGACAAAGGTGCAGAAAGGAAACGGTATTGGTTTTCGTTGTCGATGAAATAATAGTTGTGGTTGGTGCCCATGAGGTTGATCTCACGGCCCGAATACCAGAGGCAGTTGGGGCTGAACTCAGTGGCATCCTGAAGTTCATAATTGTCGCCCACTTTCACATGAGCCAAATAGTGTTCGCCTCCTGCCCCGTCATAATTGGTTTTTTTGATGACATATAGATCGTCCGATTGTGCCAAGGCATTCCCAGCCACGGCGAAGAGCAAGAGACAGCAAGCGGCCATACGCATTGCCTTAGTCATGCCGTTATAAATGTATTTCATTTTCGTTTTAGATTTCTTCATTTCTTCGTCTCCTTCCTCAATCATTCGTTGGATTGGTAATTGAACCTGCGCCTATTCCATCGCCATTGCTTTGTCCATTCACTATCACTTTGGTGTTGCCGCCGACCTCTCCCATGTTGCCGCCGCCATAGACGTTGCCAAAGACTTTGGCATGATCCTTAATATAGACAAAGGTGTCGCCTTGCACTTTGCTTGCGTCGCCTGCGCCAAAAACGTGACCCAAAATGCTGGTGTTGCCCTCCACAGTGATACTTGTGTTGCCACTGATAGTGCCAAGATCCTCAAGCGAAACGGTGGTGTAGCAATACCATTTGTCTTCATACTGGAAAGCAGGCTTACCGGTGGTAACACCTGAGGGTATGACAACACCTGAAGGTAAAACCAAATTGGTTTGAGGGTTTTTGTAGCACCAAGTGTATTTGATATTGTTATTCTCGTCATCTGTGCGATAGCCAACGCTTCCGTTGTGGCAAACGCCAGCGGCATCGCGTGTGGGAAAACTCACCTTGGTCTTATCATGGACGGGGAATGCAGGAATGGAAGCCGAAAATCCTCCGCCATAGGCATTGCCAAAAATGTTGCAATTGGTAAGGGTGGATGTGACGTAGCCATTCACATTGCCCAAGTTGCCACCGCCATAGAAATTGTTGTTCACGGTACAATCGACTAAAGTATTGCTGACATTGCCTGTCGAGGTGGTGCCAAACTGTGCCCAATGGCGATAGGTCCTCACCACGACTTCGTTATTGATGCCGTTGGATTGGTTGAACACCTCAAATTCAAACTCGGCATGGTAGCCAAAACTTGCACTATAGGTTGCCGTGACACCCTGTATGGAAATGGGATTAAAATCTTTCCATCCATAATTCTTAGTATTATTAATGAAATCCGACGCACTGGGCATGTCGTTGTCATTAGCATCATAAACCTCATCACGATAGAGGTTGGTGCCTCCGTTGCCGCCACCGAAATAATGGTTGAAAATGGTTCCTGTTGCCTCGGTGGTAACTGTTTGGCAGGTGCCAATTCTGGGACCTCCGCAGTATTTGTTCACTAAACTGTTGTTGATGACAACATTGACGCTGCCAGCCACAGGGTTGTTGGCATTGATGCCACCGCCATAGAATTCATCTATGATGGAATGGTCGATTTCAAAATAGACGCTATTTCTGACGGCTTCCATACCGGCTCCTGCCATTAGGCCGAACCGTCCGCCATTGGTGTAACAGTGGGGATTGTCATCATAGGCATTGCTTGTGGTGATGTCCTTCCTATACAAACCAGAAAGGTAGAATTCAGGATATTCGCCTCCCATGATGCTCACAGCGCAATGGCGCGCAATACACTTATGGACATTACCCGTATGGCTTCCCGGCGTGAAACGCTTCATCCAAACATTGCCGCCCATAATGATGTTCCTCGTATGGGCAACTTGGGGCAAATTAGAATTGCCATTAGATACAATTTGCTCAAACTGCCCGCCATTGAAAATCAAGGGCTGCTGATGGTTGGTGCCATCGGAACTCATATATTCAAACTGAGTGGTATGCATGAAAGCGGTTTCCGTGATTTCAAAATGGCCTCTTGGCACAAAGATACCTATAGCGTACGCGTATTTGTTGTGTCGTATGGCCGCCCCCAATTCAGGTATGGGCAAAAAGTCAAAACGAACAGGTAGTATTTTAAGACGTTCCGTATTCAAACGCCATTGGAACTGCCAACAGAAGTCAGGCTCGTTGTCCATATCGAGGTCGGCGCTCATGAAGGTGACACGCCGTCCGTCGGTTTTGTCGAGACTGATGTCATTCCGTGCTTGAACCTGAAAATTACCAACCAATACAACAGCCTGATCGTAAACGGTGGCAGAGCTTGTAGACAGTGCATCCCTAACGCTGCCAAGGTCGTCGTATATGGGCATATTATTGTACACCCAAGTAGTTGGCAGTGTGCCTGCGGGAGTGAAAGCATAACCATAATTCTTCGTTGAACCTTCGTAAGAACAAACAGATACGCGGTCAAGGCTATGACCCTTACCATGCAGATAGAGCGCATTGCCCCAATAGGCTTCAATGGTGATAGCCGTAACCCCTTCTGGAACATAGTAATAACCGCCTTGAGCAAACACTCTGCCGCTTTTCGCGAACAAGTCCTTGTATTTATCGGAACGGTCGGCAAAGTTGCATCCCGACTCCCAGTTAGAATTGAAAGTGTAGCCCAAGCCTTGATCGTTATTGTTCACCGCAGTTATTTTCCAGCCTGTCACCACCTTGTCGGTATAGTTGCCATAATAGCGAGTGAGGTGATCAGTTGACGTGGGGTCGCCAAACAATTCGTTGTAGTAAGGCAGTTGCACCTTGGCATAACCGAAATCGTAATTCAGTGTGTCCATATCGGTGACGGCAAGCGTGAGGGTTTGGCTTGTTACACTCAGGCCGGCCAAAGTGCCTGGATGTGCGCCTGAATTGACGGTGACGCTCAATGTGCCAAGCTGCTTCCCTTGGTAGGGAGCGGCATTGGTGCGTTGCACCCACTGGTTGCCGATGGTATCCCAAACGCGCTCAGGGTCGCGATTGATTACGGAAGGATATTTTCCCCAAGGCTTCAGCACCGGGTAAGGGGCAATGCTACGGTCGAGCACCCATTTGGCGATGCCAACTGAGGCAACGTCGTCATCCGTCGGAACTACGTTGTCCGCTCCACTCACCCACCACGTGCAAAGACGACGGTTGCTATTAAGGATGCTACGATAGTATTCGAAACGACGCAGGTTGCGTTCCTCAGCAGGCCACGAGCGGTTGTAGTTGGCCACATCACTGTAACCGTCGTCGAAGGTAGCCGCGCCTCGATAATAGTTATAGTTGTTGATAGCCGCGCTGCCATCGTTGGCGATAACATTGCCGCCATAAACGGGGTATTTCGTCGTGCCTCCGCTGATTTCGCCGTAGAACATGCAGTTCATCACAATGGTCTTTTGTGCGTAGTTGCTTTGTGTGGCCCCACTGGTATTGTTGTAACCCACGATGCCGGCAACGATAGTACCACTTGTGATGTTTGCAAAGCTGTAACAATTGATGACTCGAGACGAGCCGTCAAGCAAACCAACGAGGCCTCCGCAGTAACCATTGCTGCTGCCGACTGAGGAAGTGGCGGTGAGATTAGGGTCGGTAGGTAAAATACCGCAGTTGTAAATGCGGGTGCTGCCTTTGGCTTCGTTGCAGATAGCACCTACATTGCCGCTGCCATTGTAAGTAACGCTACCGATAACAACATTCTTGATTATGGCATCTTCAGCCACACCCACCAACGCATGGCCATTAAGGGAGAATACATTGAAATTGCCGTCGATTTGTCCTCTGAAAGGGTCTTCGGCAGTGCCAATGGGTGCAGAGGAAATGAAACCGTCCAAAAGAATATAGCGGCCGTCCATGTTTGTGATTTCACTTGATGAGCCAACCTCAATCGCTGGATAGTAATGTGCCTGATTGGATCTAAAATAGCCTGGCTTTGTAGCAATGGCATTGATGAAAGCCACGCCCTGTGCACTAAAGGGACCTTCATACAAAGTTGATGAAGGCGTAGCAGGCTCGCCATTGGTGGTGTAATAAATCGAAGTTCCTGCCATAGGACAGGTGATGGTGACGATGGAGTTGCTGACCGTGATAACAGGCCTTTCGCAAACGGGAAGATAATATGTGCTCACCAGTGAAGGAAAATAATCGGAGTCACCTTTTGCGATTGCTTTGACGACCTCCACATCGTCCGTTAAATTGAAAGTGAGTGTGGTAACGCCAGATAATGACGAAGTAGTTGGCGTAGTCCCATCAGTGGTATAATAAATGGTGGCTCCCGTTTCCGCTGTAATGGTAATGGTTCCGTCGAAATTGTTGGTGATGGTAGGCGAAGCAACGGCGGCGGGCTCAAGATACCATTTACTGTTATCATCTCCCGAACTTCCAGAAGACCAAAGACCTATAATGCCACCAGTATTCACGTTATTGAAAACATCTCCATCACCCACCAGTGTCGGCTTGTTTCCTTTGTTAACATTCAAATAAATCCTCGTTTCATTATTATCAATAGCAGCCTTGGATTTAATATCATAAGAGTCTTTATTTGGAACATAGACAATAGCAAATAGCGAATAGTTTTCATTGGAAGGCGATTCCTCCAGATGCACACGCACACGCCCAACATTTGAAAAAGGCGCTACATTATAAGTCAGATACTTTCCATCAATGGCACGTTTAAAATAGTAATAATCCAGAGTGGGATGTTTTTCCACAATCCAAACTGCATTTTCGGCACTGTAAACGCCATTCCTACATTGATAAGTAGTCATAAATGGCATACCGTTGTCGGTGTTTGTATAGTATGGAGTTGTAGATTGGAAATAATACCAGTTTTCCGTAGGGCAAAGGTAAAAGTTAGCAGCGGTGTTAGTAGTTACAAAACCTGGGCCACCGATATAATATAAACCATCGGCCACCTGCCCCTTTGCACCCAAGGAGCAAATCAAAACCGCCGCAATTAGCGCAAAGCTACATTTTATTCCTTTCTTTGTTGTAATATGTTTTCTTTCCATAACCATAAGGTTTTCAATCGACATTTATTAAATAAAAAACGTGCAAAAATACGCAAAATTCTCCAAAAAACGCACATTTTTTTTACAAAATTTTATCCGTTTTAAATAGATATAAATTTATTGATTATCAATAAATTAAAAAAACGAAAGATATTTTGGAAAACAACGAATTATTGCTCCCGTTATTTCACAGGAAATTGGCGATTTTTCAATGAAAAAAAGAGTGAAAGTATTTCTCAAACCGTCACCAGATTTCCCAAGTTTCAACCTAATGTATTTTGGTGCTAAAAATGAAGATTGTTAGGACTATAGGCAAAGACAAACCAGTGCTGCCAACACCATCAGCAGTGGCACAATTTTGCTTCGAATGTTCTGCTCCTTGAAGCCGAAGATGCCGTAGACGAACGACACCACGAGGCGCACGCCGTACAAAATAAGCGGGATGAGCACCACCACGGCGGCTTCTTGCTTCAGCCCCGTCAGGTAGATGACATCTGCAACAGTAACAAACACGGCCATAGCCACAATGCCCCAACGCCATTCAAAGGGCTGGTTCTCACGATGTGGATACCAAATGAAGAAGAACAATACAGCCATCATAAGGAAATCGTATATCGTGTACCAGGCTTGAATGGTAGCCGGTGAAATGCTTTCCTTACTGAGAAGGAATTTGTCATAGACACCACTCAGAGCCACAAGAACGGCTGAGCCCAACAGCATATACACCCATTTGTTCGACTTGAAATTGATGCCCTCCAACTTGCCAGAACGGTTCATAAAATAGAACGAGATGATGGCCAAGACCACACCCGTACCTTGCAGCCATGTCAGGCTTTCATGGAAAACACAAAACATCAGGATGACCGTGATGGCGGGACGCAGCTGGTTGACGGGTCCCACCACAGTGATAGGCAGATGCTTCATGGCCGAGTAGCTGAACATCCACGAACAGAGGATAAGAGCCGTCTTGCCCATGATTAGCAAATGCTGTCTTGCAGTAAGCGGTTCAATGTAAAGCTTCGACATAAAACCACCAGTGAACCATTCCGGTTGTAGATGCGACAACACAATGATCGGAAGAAACAACAGTCCGCTAATCAAAGTGCTGTAGAACAAGACGGGGATGATGGCGTTGCCCACGACGGTCTGTTTTTTGAAGATGTCGTAGAAGCCTAACAGGAAGGCTGAGGTCAGCGAAAGGATTACCCACATAACGTCTTTGTGTTGAAATTGGCTGCAAAAGTAGGAAATATTGTTGAAGTGTTGACTGTTTAATTGTTGAATTGTTTGACTATGGCCTATAGCCAATGGCAGATGGCTCGCTTCAGCAATAGGCACAAAATACAACATCTTGCCCTGAGCGAGCCATAGGCTATAAGCCATGGGCCATAGTCCAATTAACTAATTCCGAATTAAATCAATATAAACGGGAAGATGATCGCTGAAGCCGCCGAAATAGCGGGGACCGATATAGGTGCGGAAGAGCTTCTTGCCATGATAGGTCTCGTCGTCCTCCAGCATGAAGTCGGCATGAAAGATGCGGGCACTACCTTCTTGATAATGAAGACCTTCCCTATCGTCCATCACAGCAGGTGTGACAATAATCTGGTCAAAGATTTGCCAATCAGCCTGATGCTTCAAGGTGCCTTCGAAGCCCAAACCGTCGTTTTTACCAAACAGATTGATGAGGCAGCCTTCTTCCAACTCACTGGGATGCCGTGCCCGAAGCACATCGTAGACGCTCGGGTCAGTGGGGCAGTCGTTCAAGTCGCCCATCATGATGACTTTCGGTTGGTAGCCTTCGGGGGCTACCACCATGATGGAGTCGACTTTTGCCCGCAAAATCGCTGCCGAGCAAGAGCGCGAGCCTACCGTCTCCAACTCGCCGCTGTATCTTGACGGCCAATGATTGACGAAGACATGAAGGGTGTCGGCATAAGCGACGCTGGAAGCGTCTGCTCGTATGAATTTCGCATACAAAATATCCCTCGAATGATAAGCCGTGTCCTCTGGATTATAATACGGAAACACGGCGCTCTCCACCAGTCGAAAATGGTCAAGAGAATACACAATGGCCGGGTCGATGCCGCGTTTGTCGGGGCCTTCATAAAGCACCCATCGGTAATTGTGTTTTTTCAATGGCGTCTGCTCAAAAAGGGCGCTCAGTACATACTCATTTTCCACCTCGCACATACCCAAGATGCCCAAAGGTCGGTTCTCCGACATGGCCAGAATGGCCTTGTACATGTTGTTGCGTTTGCGGTAGAAACGGCTTTTCGTCCAATGCTGCATGCCATCCTCGGTGAAAGCGTTGTAAGTCTTGGTGCTGTCCACAAAGGGGTCGAAGAAGTTCTCCATGTTCCAGAAGGCGACGCGAACGGGCTCGTTTTGGGCAAAAACAGTATTTGCAATCACAAAACACACAAAACAGAGCCAAGCCACGGACTTTTTCATCGAATCAAGCGTTATTTTGAGTGCAAATATAGGCTTTTTCGGAAAAAGTATGTAACTTTGCAGCAAAATCAAACAGGGAAAACCATGACAGAAATGCGAACTACAGTTTTCACACCCACTCAGATACATCTGCTTAAGATGTTTCAATACATGAAGACAGAAGAAGAACTCATCGAATTGAAAAATCTTCTTTTCCAATACTATTCCCAAAAAATGGATGAACGTTTGGATGAACTATGGGATAATGGTGTACTTGACCAAAAAAGATTAGATGAAATCAACAAAATGGATCTTCACAAACTGAACTAAATCTTATACGGGTTATTCTCGACACAAACTGTTTGATTCAAAGCATCCCACCGAGAACTCCTTTTTGATCCGTATGGTTAACTTGGATGATTTCTTGGAATTGATTCGCAAATAAATGAAATCGAAATTATTAATCATCTTATTTGTTTTTGTTTCCATTGGCCAATCCGTTGCCCAAAACGCCCATTTCTGGGACGGCATCGAAGCCTTTGACGGCCCAACGGACGAAAATCCAGTTTTAGCCGCTCAAATCGATTTCTATTTCGACAAAATGGTGGCTCCCCTACCCGACTCCATCACGCCTGAAATCGACCGATTGATAGATAGGACCAGTTTCAACGCAGACCTCCGCGATTTCATCCTTTGGCACCTGCTTGAGAAATACCGCCACCCCGAATACATGAGCCAGGACCAAGTGTTCGTTTACCTGTATGACAACTATTTCTCCCAACTGGAAATCAAGGACTTGAACGAATCTAACCTATCTTTAATCCGCGACAAAGCCGAGGCATTTCGAAGACTGGCCTTATTCAACCTTGCGCCCAATTTCGCAATAAACGATTCCGTTGATTTACATTCCGTTGAAAGCGATTACACGGTATTGTTTTTCTTCGACCACGACTGCGATGTGTGCCAACAAGAGATGCAGGACTTGGATTCAATTTTCACAATGTATCCTGAAATCACTGTGCTGGCCATTGACATGAACACAAACGACGTTAGAGTTGACACATTGTATGGCCTCTATGACATCGAAACAACACCTCTGATTTACGTTCTTGATAACGAGAAACGCATCATTGCCAAGAAGATACGGGCGAAACAGATACCATTGGTATTGTAGAGGCCTATGACCATGCGTCTCTACACCGCCAATATCTGTTTCATTTCATCCAAGTGTGCCTCTGCCTCCTCAAACAATTTCCATTGTGCCCGCGTGCGCACAAGATTGTGGGTGGCATATTTTATCTTATAATAGGTATTGCCATTGATGTAATCCGTGAGGAAACGCACGGCCTGCATATACGGGAACAATGTAGCAGCATAGGGTAAATTCTCCTTTTCTATTGGCAACAAGAAGGATTTTGTGCCTTCCAAATAACCTTTTGCGAAAGCCTTGAATATCTTCATATTGAAATGGATGTTGTCCAAATCAGGATCATCCTCGGAACCTGTGTTGGCGGCAGAACGTAGGAAGTCACCGAAATCAGAGAAAACAAAACTCGGCATGACAGTGTCCAAATCGATGACGCAGAGCACATTGCCGTCCTTGTCAAAAAGCATGTTGTTTACCTTGGTGTCGCAATGACAGATGCGCTTCGGCAACTTGCCCTCGCGATAAAGCCTTTCGCCCAAACACATCCTATCAGCTGCCTCTCTGATTTTAGCCACGAACTTCTGTACCTCCACCTCACGCATCTGACCCACACGGTCCTCAGCAACGGCATCTTCCAATTGCTTCAAGCGAAATTCAATGTTATGGAAATCAGGGATAATCTCCCCTATCGGTGCCTCCAAATCCGTCAACAGCGACTCGAAATCGCCAAAGGAACGACCCGCATAATAGGAATACTCAGGTGTCACTGATTCATAGGTATAGCTATCACCGATGAAGTCCATCACACGCCAATATTTCTCATTTTCAACGATGTAGGTCTTTCCAGTATCGGCTTTCAAAAAGTGCAAAACCCTTCTGTTGATGTCAGCAATGCTTTGACTTTCATACTTTTCCCGGATATGGTTGGTGACTGCCTCGATGTTGTTTTGCAGCATGTCCACATCGGTGAAAACAGCGTTATTGATGCGTTGCAGGACGTATTTCGGCTGTCCTGCAACCATAATCTTATAGGTGTCATTGATGAGTCCATTGCCCAATGGTTGAATGCTTTCGATAGTTTTCGGGTCGACGAAATGGCCCGCGATAGCGTAAAGTTCGTTCATAATGTGGAATTTTTTCGCGAAAATAGATATTTTGAACTGATATTTCCTAATTTTGCAAAGAAAAAGATTCCCTTTCAGGGAATGGAGTTGGGTCATAAAGTCAATACGCGGCGGTTTGAAATGTATTGAGTCAATAAGTGGCTGATTCCGCCGCAGTTTACAAAACAAACGAACTCCATTCCCCATAGGGGAATCTAAAGACAACAACTAAAATCACATAATCTAATGAAAAACAAGATTTTACACCTCATCCTCAGCCTTGTTCTGTTGACCATGGCCACCGCCTGTGGCGAAAAGAAAACCGCCGAAACTGAAGTCCGCAAGGGCAACTACCGCATCATCGACAACACCATTGTTTTCGATGAGCCCCAACGTATCGAAGGACAAAAGAGCGTCCTGCAATTCACCGTCGATCCTATCGAGAATGTCCGCATCGGCTTCATCGGCCTCGGCATGCGGGGCTATGATGCCGTGGATCGCATCACCTACATTGACGGCGTGACTGTCGTGGCCTTGTGCGACATCGAGCCCGACCGCGTCGAGAGCGTTCAGACCAACATCCTTGAAGGCAGAGACCTGCCAAGAGCCGCAGCATACACGGGTCGTGAAGCGTGGAAGGAGCTCTGCGAGCGCGACGACATCGACCTCGTCTACATCTGCACCAACTGGCAGACCCATGTCCCGATGGCCGTCTATGCCATGCAACAAGGTAAGCATGTGGCTGTTGAAGTGCCTGCTGCCACCTCACTTGAAGAATGCTGGCAACTGGTCGATGTGGCCGAACAAACCCAACGCCACTGCATGATGCTTGAAAACTGCTGCTACGACTTCTTCGAGCTGACCGCACTCAACATGGCCCAACAGGGCATGTTCGGCGAACTCATCCACGGCGAGGGTGCTTACATCCACAACCTTGAGCCTTTCTGGCACGAGTATTACGAAAACTGGCGTTTGGAGTTCAACCAAAACCACTCGGGAGACGTCTACCCCACCCACGGCCTTGGACCTCTTTGCCAAGCCTTCAACATTCACCGTGGCGACCGCATGAAGACCTTGGTCTCTATGAGCACACCTTCTTACAACGGCAAGAAGATTGCCAAGGAGATGATGAAAGTGGATGACTTCGCCAACGGCGACATGACCACTACCATGATTCAGACCGAGAAGGGCAAGACTCTCCTCATTGAGCATGATGTTTACACTTACAGACCTTACAACCGTTTGTATCAACTCACGGGTACAGAAGGCTTCGCCAACAAATATCCTATTGAAGGTTTCACCTTACTTGATGAAAAACTTCCTGCTGGTTTTCTTGCCGAAGGCCAACACCTTAACCCACATGCTTTCGTTCCCGCCGAAGTGCGTGACAAAATCTTGAAGGAATACCTCCATCCCATCGCGGTCGAAATCGAGGAAAAAGCCAAGGAAGTGGGTGGCCACGGCGGAATGGACTTCATCATGGACTACCGCCTCATATACTGCTTGCAACACGGTTTGCCGCTTGACCAAGACGTTTACGACGCCGCAGAATGGTCATGCCTCGGCGAACTGACCGCAGCCTCCATCGCCAATGGTGGCATGCCCGTCGCAATGCCTGATTTCACTCGCGGTGACTGGAATAAAGTCCAAGGATATCGCCATGCGAAATAATTAGTTTATCTTTGCAGTCAAATACTATTTGAGATGAAACCATACAATGACGAAGAAGAGAAGTCTTCTTCAATCGCTTCGGAGCCACAGTTAGCCTATGGGAGCGTGACACAAACAACGCCCCTACCGAAATGTTCCACGCAAGGAGTTCCAGAAGGATATATGACATTGGAGCATTTTGGAGAACTCTTTCATCAAAAACTTGATGACTGCTATGCGCACTTACCAAGTAATAATTAGTTATGCAGTTTTGTCGGAATTGGAGGCAATGGCACAATACATTGCCTCCATTTATCGGTCTGAAAGCGGCCATAAGTATGTCAATAGGATATTAGGCCAATTGGCTGCCTTATCGTATTCGGCAGATGCTTATCAATACAGTCGTTTCAAAATGGCAAAATCCATCCATCCAAAAGCGAAAACACTAACCATTATTAACCGCAAATGGACTGCCGTTTTCCACATTGATGGTGATTTTGTCATTGTAGACAGAATCTTCCCAGCTAAAACTATTTACTAGGCTATACTATTTTACTATAACCGACCGGAAGAAAATCTCCGCATCTTTCCAAACAGTATAATCGCGGGCATAAAGTAGATTCAATTGGTTGAGGACATCGCTGTCGATGTCCTTTTCCATATAGGAAGCGGGATTGTATATGCCTTTGCGAATCTTAGGCAGCTTCTGTGTCTCATCGGCTGGCGAACAATATCCCACCCAGGTTCTGCGACCAAACAAGACAAGGATAGCGTTTTTGAGGAAACGTATGGGCTGTTTCACCACCAAGGCCAAGGGTAGCCAGAAAACGAGACTGAACCCGCTCATCACGACATCGAACAGACGTTTGTTGCGGCGGTTGGCCACAGTGTCAATGGCTTTAATATCAACGGTGTAAAGGTCGCCACGCGTGTTGATGCTGTTGCTGCCGATGATGGACAGGCTGTCCTCTGGCGCAATCTTGTAATCCACGTTGGTGGCGTGCCAGTCCACCATCTTATCGATGATGACCTGATGCGGCACGTCCTTCGAACAGAAGATGACCTCCGTAATCTTGTATATCTCGATGATGTCGGGCACTTGCGAGAGGTTGCCGATGAAGCCTTCGGGGGCCTCGCCTTGCGTTTCCGAACTCACCAAACCAATGAAATCCGGTTTAATCGAAGTGCTTTCAAGGATGGAATTCACACGCTGCGTCTCCTCTGGACTTCCAATGACCAAAAAGCGTTTCTTCACTGTCCGTTTCGATTGGAAGTTCTCGTTGCCCAACAAGACACCAATCAAACGTGTGAGGCTCATTTCCAAAGCGAGCCATATCATGCCGAAGAGAATCAAAGCACGCGAAAAACGAAGACTCTCGGGCAGCAAGGCATACAACACCAAAATCACGGCACTACCAAAGGCCACACCCAACACGGCCTTGCCAATGTTGTAAGGCTTATCATAGCCTCCAGTAAAATACGTTGACAGCAGCCAAATCAAGATATAGATGGGCAAAACGACCGCAAACAGCACCGTAGGATAGGTGCCGACACCGCCATAGATGGTGCCATGCCCCCAGAAATAACTGATGGCCGCCAAACCACCATAACCCAACACGGCATCCAAAAACGGAATGGCCGCCTTATGGAAGAATTGCGACACCAGAGCGAAAAAGGCCTTGATGTAGATGGCCACATTGATAAGGAAAGAGAACGACTTGGCCCAGGAGTTGCCAAAGTGCTTCTTGGCAAAAATCTCCATGGCACGATAGAAGACGAAAACATAGTTGACGCTGGTCTTCTTGGTGCTCTCACCTTTGTAATGGATGATGCGTGTCTCGGGGAAATAGTAGTTCTTGTAACCGCCTTGCGTGATACGGTACGACAGGTCAATGTCTTCGCCATACATGAAAAAGGTCTCATCCAACAAACCAACTTTGTCGAGTGTCTCCTTACGCATCAGCATGAAAGCACCAGCCAAAATCTCCACTTCATTGGTTTCGTCGTTAGAGAGATGCCCCATGTAATAGCGTGCAAAGCGTTTGCTATGTGGGAAGAGCTTGGCCAAGCCAAACATCTTGTAGAACGCTGTCTTCGCCGTGGGCAATCCACGTTTCGACTCTGGCAAAAACTGTCCCTTGCCGTCCACCATCTTCACGCCGAGACCGCCAGCATCGGGATGGCTGTCCATGAATGCGATGCATTTCGAGAAAGTGTCGTCTTCCACCACCGTGTCGGGATTGAGAAGCAGCACATACTCGCCCGTCGAGATGCGGATGGCTTGGTTGTTGGCTTTCGCGAAACCGACATTCTCCTTGTTGGCGATGACCTTCACCTCGGGGAACTTCTGCGCCAGCATCTTCAACGAGCCGTCGACCGAGTTGTTGTCGACGACAAACACCTCCCCTTCGATGCCCTGCATGGCACGACGCACCGAATAGAGGCATTGTTCGAGGAAATACTCGACGTTATAGTTGACGATGACGACAGAGAGTTTCATTTTCTCTACTTTTCAGACTTGCTATCCAAATTGACCTTCACCGCCTTAATTTTCATACCATCATATTCCTTAAGGGTGTCGCTAATATTCTCCAAACCGCAGGCATTCAGTATCTTTCCCTTGATGGCAGTGTTCTGCATCCAACCCGTGAACTGCTCTGCACCGGGGCCGTAGGCATAGACCATCACTGGCAAGCAGGTGTGGCTTCTCGTCGAGTAATTAAACACGACATTAGTGTATTTGCCTTGCGGGTCGGGCAAGGTCAGGCCACCCGTCTCATGGTCGGCAGTGACCACGACCAAGGTGTTGCCTTTCTCCTTGGCATAGTCGAGGGCGACCTTGATGGCATAGTTGAAGTCGAGCATCTCGTCCATCATCCACGTGGAGTCGTTGCCATGGCAGGCAAAGTCGATTTGCGAGCCTTCCACCATGAGGAAGAAACCGTTTTCAGCATTATCCAAGGTCTTCAAGGCCGTCTTCACGGCACGCGGCAGGAAGTCGCCACGCTCAGCCGCAGGAGGCATGTGGTCGGCATTAGCCATGACCGCGTATTTCTTGCAGGTCACGTCGATGTCGGCGAGAGTGTCATAGACCTTCCAACCAAGTTCGTTCTCCATGCGTTCCACAAGGTTGATGCTGTCCTTGCGTTGGTTGAAATGCTTCATGCCACCACCAATGATAAGGTTCAGATAAGGGTTTTCGGCCATCTGCACAGCAATATCCTCATATTGTTTGCGATGCGGCACCTTGGCATAGAAAGAGGCAGGCGTGGCATGGGTGACATAGCTCGACACCACGATGCCCGTCTCCTTGCCTTGCTCCTTCATCACCTCAAGGACTGTCTTCACTGGAATGGAGTCAGGATTCACGCCAATCATGGCGTTTTTTGTCTTGTGGTCGCTGGCAAGGGCTGTGCCTGCCGCAGCCGAGTCGGTGATGTCATTGCTGGCCGAGTGGGTGTCAACTACGCCGATGTAAGGGAACTGTGAGAAGGTCATTTTTTCGCCCGATGCCAACATGGCCGCATAGACCTGAGGCAAGGCCATACCGTCGCCAATCATGTAAATGACATTCATGGCTTTAGGCGGTTCAGGCGTTTCTTCTTTCTTGGTGCCACATGAGGACAACATGCCCAGCATGACGAGGGCGATTAGGGATAGTGTAGTTAGTTTTTTCATTATTGTTGAATTGTTGAATCGTTGATTGTTGAATCGTTTAATTGTTGGGGTTCCCTGCGGGAATGGAAGAGACCATAATATACCCTGCGGCGGTCTGTCCAGCTTACGGTAGGTAACAGACTCAAACCGCCGCTAGGTACCAATATACGAATGTCCATTCCCGAAGGGAATCTTTAATATATCGTTCATTCTTGTTCTTTATTGCTTCCTCCCAACAACTTTTTTCACGGCCTCCACGATGTCGGGCGTATCGAGATGATAGGCTTTCAAGAGTTCGTCAGGCGTACCACTTTGGCCAAACACGTCATTGACAGCCACCATTTCCATCGGGCAAGGCATGTTCAAGGCCAAAACCTGAGCGATGCTATCACCAAGGCCTCCATTGCGTTGATGCTCCTCTGCGGTGACCACACAACGGGTCTTCCCTACCGACTTCAGCACTGCCTCCACGTCCAACGGCTTGATGGTATGAATGTTAATCAACTCTGCGTTGATGCCCATCTCCTTCAGTATCGGAAGCGCTTGCACAGCCTTCCAAACGAGATGACCGCAGGCGAAGATGGTCACATCTGTGCCTTCTTGTAGCATTTGTGCCTTGCCAATGATGAACTTCTCCTCTACTGGGGTGAAATTCGGCACTTTCGGGCGACCAAAACGCAAATAAACTGGGCCATCGTATTCCGCAACGGCAATGGTGGCATTTTTGGTCTGGTTGAAGTCGCACGGCACGATGACCGTCATGTTGGGCAGCATCTTCATCAGCCCGATGTCCTCGAGGATTTGGTGTGTGGCACCATCTTCACCAAGGGTGACACCCGCATGAGAAGCGGCAATCTTCACGTTCTTGTTGGAATAGGCCACACTTTGACGAATCTGGTCATAGACGCGACCCGTGGAAAAAGCTGCAAAAGTGCCCGTGAACGGCACAAAGCCGCTCAAAGCCATGCCAGCCGCCATATTAATCATATTGGCCTCGGCTATGCCTGTCTGGAAGAAACGCTCGGGGAACTCCTTGGCGAAGTCGCCCATCTTCAGCGAGCCGGTGAGGTCGGCGCAAAAGGCCACCACCTTGGGATTGCGGCGACCTGCTTCGAGCAAGCCTTCACCGAACCCCGATCTTGTATCTTTTTGGTTTTGAATTGTAAAGTCCATGTTTATATGTTATGTTGAATCGTTGATTGTTTAATTGTTGAACTGTTGAATTGCATATCGGCTACTGGCTTTTTGCTACTGGCCATTGGCAGCTATTACCTTCTAAAATTGAAACCTTCCATCTTAATAAAAGCTGCCAGAAGCCAGAGACCAAGAGCCAGAGGCAATCAATAATCACCTAATGTCTCCTCCAATTGTGACAGAGCATTGGCAGCCTGCTCGTCGTTGGGAGCTGAGCCGTGCCATTTGTGCGTTCCCATCATGAAATCGACGCCCATACCCATCTCAGTGTGAGCCAAGATGAGTTGTGGCCTGCCCTGATGGGTGTTTTCATGTGCGAGTTTCAAAATATTCACGAGGGCGTGCATGTCGTTTCCGCTCACCTCAAGGACATACCAGCCGAAAGCCTCGTATTTGGCGCGTAAGTCTCCAAGACTAAGCACGTCATCGGTGGGACCATCGATTTGTTTCTTGTTATAGTCGATGATGGCGATGAGGTTGTCGACACCTTTGGCAGGCGCATACATGGCGGCCTCCCAGATTTGGCCTTCCTCCTGTTCGCCGTCGCCCATGAGGACATAGACGATATGTTGGTCGCCATTCAGCTTCTTGGCCTGTGCAGCACCTACTGCAACAGAAAGGCCTTGTCCGAGTGAACCCGATGCGATACGGACGCCTGGCAGTCCCTCAGCCGTGGTGGGATGTCCTTGCAGACGGGTGCCAAGTCGACGGAAGGTTGCTAACTCTTTGACAGGGAAATAGCCGCGTCTTGCCAAGATGCTGTAAAACATCGGGCTGATGTGGCCGTTGGAGAGGAAGAACATGTCTTCGCCGTTGCCGTCCATGCGGAAGCGGGTGGGGTCGATTTGCATTTGGTCGAAATAAAGGGCTGTGACAATGTCAGTTGCGCCCAGCGAACCGCCTGGATGTCCCGACTGGCACCCATGCACCATGCGGATGATGTCGCGGCGCACCTGAGAGGCGATTCTTTCTAATTCGTTGATAGTCATATTGGAAGTGTATTTGTTTTACAAAAATCTGACTGCAAATTTACGGAAAAAACAATTACACAAACCTAAAAACTCAGAATCCTTTTTGGTGAGCCAAGATATCAGACTAACAGCCACTTCCATACAGGAATAGCATTAATGGTTAATCCGTTTTCTTCAATTTGGCGTTCAGTATCCCAAGTCACAATAATCCCCTGGTACTTCTTAAAAGCCTTGAGGAACTTTATAAGTCCGCCCACCTCACGGTCGTATGTATCCGCGTCATCGCGTCATACCTATATCATAAAGTATACTTTGTGAAAATTTAGAATTATTTCAAAGTATAGTATAAAATATTGAATATTTACTATGCCATCTCACTTTTATAAACCTTGTTTCATTTCCTGTTGCATTCCTTCTTCGACATATTAAAAACCTACAACTCCCATTTCCGACAGCAAAAACGCCTTTTGACAATCCACGCAAATCACATTTCCTAAGACTTTGGGTTGGCCATTTGGACATTTAGTATGACCGCAGATCTGGAACATTTCCGATTCATTCACTTTTGTTCCTGCAAATTCGTCAATATCCGCCCAAATCATGCTCCCGACACGACTCCATCCACCTCGCAAGGCAGAGACATCACTTAAAGCTTCGACAAACTCATCCATAAACATCAGTTGGTTAAAGGTTACCGCAGTTATCTCATCGGCTGGGCCAAACAGACTAGAATGTTTTTTCAGCCATTCAGGATGGACACCCGCATGGGAGAAAAGGTATCTTTTCCCACCAACGGCATATTCGACAGCCATTTGAAAGCAATCCAAATTCGCATCGAACGTCGTCCTGATCACATCCGCTTTGTATTCATTATACCGGCTCCCCTGCAACGAGGGAAACAGATAGTGCAAATCATGATTCCCCCATAGCAATGTAACTTGTTCAGCATGAGCTTTCTTCAAAGCAATGAGGTCTTGAAGGCTCTTGAAAGCATCCGTCCAATAAATCCATTCGTTCTCGTATGGATCCAGGTAGTCGCCGAGAAACACCACCCTTGCATCCGCTGGCAGCCCACCTACCACTTCCCGCCAGAACTCCCTTCCGTGAAGATCGGGGATGATTATGATGCGCTGATCCATTTCAATCATTATCTACATCTTTTTCAGCCATTCTATTCTGTTTCCTGTCGTAGTCCTTCTTCGACTTGTGCACTTTCGATGGTCTCATACTGACCTGCTTGCCGTACTGCTCGATTTCCTTCTCGCGGTCGGCTTTGAGTAAGGATTTCAGGTTACTGAAATGCTTTTTCTTGGGCTTTTTGGAGTTGGATTTCATGGTTTTCATTTCATTTGGAAAGTGCAAAGATATACATTTTTATAAAAAAGAAGGGCTGCAAAGCCGTCCCCACAGCCTTGCAACCCCGCTAATTTCATAATCTTTACAGTTTCTCCCCTACTTCATTCCCTTTGCTGTCCAAAATCACCGAGCCATTAGGGCCATCACAATGGTAACGGTCTTTGCCGATAGCAGTGATGCGGGAATACGAAGGCGGCGTAATGATATTGCCATCCTTGTCCATCAAGCCATAATACCCTTCGAAGGTTTCGTACTTCAGACAATTGGCCGTAGCAGATTTCAGAATTCCTTCTTCATCATACTCATCGGTGGAATACTCCATTTTCTCGACCTCATCGAAATTGCATGGATTGATGATGTTGCATTCAAAGTCCAACACCTGGTTGAGACGGTCAAGACGGCGCACAAAGATGCAGCTATCTCCATGGTGGATGGTGATGTTGTCGTACTCGATGGGCAGAAGCACCTGACCTTTCGCATCCAGCAAGCCATAATTCCACTCGCGGTCTTGAACTAACCAGAAACCTTTCGTGTCATATACCATCTGATAGTACTCGGGATCGACCACCCAATTGCCTTGTTTGTCAATAAGACCGATACGGTTGTTGTCACCCAAGATTGAACATAAGCCGTTATGGAAGCAATAGTCATCAATGCGCTCAGTGTAAGGGAATTCCTTGCCCATCAAAGTTTGTCCTTTATGGTCGATAAAGTGAACCATTCCTTTATCATAAACGCAAGCCATACCTTCTGAGAAGATCCATGCTTTCTGATATTGCGCAGGAATGACCACCTCTCCCGTGAAGCGGTTGAAGTAGCCGCGCTTTCGCTCCTCAACGGTAGAGAAACAGGCTAGACTGTCGCCATCCGACGACTTGCAAATCCAGCGAATGTCTGTCGCCGTGCGTCGGCCCGTGGTTGTGTTGTAGAGGTAGGTAGGGCAGCTGCTGTGATAGATGACATAGGGGCTGACATACTCGTTGCTGAAATCATGCAGATAGGTTAGACTGTGATCCATGCGATGATACCTGTAGTCAATAATGATATCGCCAACACCATCGATGATTACGATAGTGAGCGCCACAGCAAAATACAGTGTCAAAGCGGCAGCACTTGTGGCAAACACATACCACAAACCGCGTGCGAACTTGTTCTCGGCCTTGTAGCCGAACATGCGTGCCACCCAGCGGGCAGCTTTCTTGATGCCTCTGCCAAAGGTGGTGGAGGACTTGCCTTTTTTTTCTTTTCTTCTCATAAGTTTAATCATTTAGATGGTTAGTGAAATATTACTTTTTGATTTCAATTTGTTTCATTGTGGTATCAATTGAACACGCGATATCCTATGGTCTGGCGCTGGGTCGTGTTTTTGTTCATGAATTCGTCCCAGATCCTCCTGTATTGCCGCAACTCCTCGGTTGTGACAGAGGGACGAGTGGCTGAAAGCACTTTCTTCAGCAAGGCTTCATCGGTTTTGATAGGTATTGGGAACGCTGCATTCGTCAATTTCGAAAGCATGGCAAACTCCCTATTCAAATTAAGCATCATTTTCTCAATTGTAATTGGTTTATTATCAAATCAAGTAACTTTTCTAAACTGGAGGACAGAGCATGCATAGCAATGCCCGGTGTCCGAATACGGGACACCGTCTTGGCCTCCTTTGGCCAATAGGATTGATAATAAAAAGTACTAAAGCGCAGCAAAGCAATGCTGCACTTGCTGGGTTTGAACAGAGAGACGAACAGCCGACAATGCCAGCAACCTGTCCTCACCCACCGGATGACAACATTAGATTTCGCCTCGATTGTGAGGCGTTTATGAATAAGACTATTTCGGTTTTTTTTGTACATAACCGTATATAGTTATACCCTTAGACACCACTTTCCACATCCGATTTTCGATGCGAAACCTAGTACTATATTATTACAAATCCTATATACGGTCGAATGACCTTTACATTAAGTCACCATATTTCAACAATTTATGTGTTATATATTACAAAAAAAACTCATTTATTATTAATGATATTCTATCATAATTATTTGTCGCTGCAAAATTATATAATAGTTTCTTTATTCGCCACTATAATTATTGATTTTTTTCTTTACGCTCATAAAAAATATGTTTTTGTTTTTCATGACTTTAAAGGAAGGATGGTTTCCCATTCAAAATCAACAATTTGCCAATTCCCGAATTAATGGAGCCATCACTTCCTCAACGTCTTGGCGGTTCAGTCTATGCTCACCATGGAAATGGATAATATTTTTGTAATGCTGCAAAAAGACCTCCTCACAATTAACAGTAGTGTCTTCATCACCAAAAAGCCCATAGACAATCTCCTGCTCTTTTTCTGTGATGCCATCAAACTGATGAGTTTCCATTTCTGAAAAGTGCTCGATTGTTTCATGCGTGATGGTGAATGTCTTTGCGTCATCTTTCCGAGGATTGAAAAACTCAAATGTGCCTTCTTTGAGTGCTTTGCTTTGCTTCGACATGTAGAAAGCTGGATTGACGCAAATGCGTCTGAAACCTCGCATTTGTTGGGCGTACATGCCGCCCATGCTGGTCCCAACAACGATGTCAGGTCGTTCTGTTTGGCATAAAACTTTCAAAAACGGCAATGCCTCTTTCGGATCAATAGGAATGTCCGGTGCCAACACTATCCAGTCGGGCAACAATTCCCGAAGTGTTTTCACCGTACTACCTTCACCTGATGAACCGAAACCATGAAAGTAAATCAGTTTCTTCATTGTTCAATAAACCCCAGTTGAAAATGTTCCTTTATCAGGGTCATAATCGTGTTCCTAAAAATCTGGAAAGTAGAGCCAAGCATTCCCTATAACATATAAAACCGCATTTGTTACATTGATGAGAATATTATAAGAATGATAACTTCTGCATAAGCCATCTTCGTCATGTTTATATGGATTTCCATAATCAGCCAGAAAGCCAAAAACACCTTGAGCCATCTCAAAATCACCCTTTATAATGACACTTTCGGGAATAATGGCACAAGGAATGCATTTTTTAACAAACCAATTGTCGACCCCAGTTCTCTCTATCTTGAGAAGGGTTAAAGTTGATCTCCCTAACAGATTACTACTGCTTCGAATCTCAAAATGATCGTTGTCGACAATTTTAAACCAATAAGTCACATGTTCTGAAATAACGGCCATTCCTTTTATGGATTCTGGATAAATCGATGAAAAAACATCCAATGAGTCAATATTACCATTAATTCGAATGTTTTCCGGAACATTAGAAGTATTCCCTATCAACATATTGTTGTTGGACTCTCTTTTGACAAAAAGGAAGAATCCCTTATCTATCTCATCCGAGAAGATTTCCATTAGTGATTGATGTAAGGTTTCTTGAATAGTCATAGTTTCATTATTATTTTGCAAAAATAAGTGTTTTCCAAATCTCATATCCTTATTTTTCCTATCACATGATTCTATTGCCCCTTTATTTCAGCTCCTTCAAAATGGTATTACAGATTTCCATGAATTTCTCGTCATAACCATTTGAATTCAGCTGGTCGAGTTTTTCTCTTCTTTCATCCGTCAATTCTTCAGGATGATCCTCAAAATACCATTTCACTTGCTGAAACTTATACCAATCCATGAAATGGAAACCAAAAAAGCTGTTCATCCATAATGGAGTATCTTCATCTATAGTTGCCTCTCCATTGATTCTGACAAGTTTATAAAAATCCACCCTTACATCATCGAAGGCAACGGCAAAATCACGCGAGTTGATAGAACCATCCACAAAAGATTTAAGCAGCTCAATTGCTTTTCTCTCCACATCATAGAAGCGAGTCTTCTTTTTCCTTAGTTTTCCAAAGATGTCTGATAGATAATCGAATGACATATTCCTCTCCCTAATTTCGTGTCGGGCGCAACTTCTATTTAAACTGAGAGTTTGTTTAAATTTCAATTCGACAAGGGGATTTCTAATTGTACTTGATTTACTTGTTTTCAGGTTGGCAGGATGCTGAAGTCCCGTTTGGGCTGTCCTTCCAACATGGTGCAAAGTTATGTGTTTTTGTCCTATTTGACTAACTTTTGACTCATTTTTTTGACGGTTTATGCGTATGTATGTATCAGCGAGTTGTCTGTTGTTTCCTATTACTCTTTCAAGAGGTTGAGCCGAAGGGCGCCTCCCCTTGTCCTACATATGTACTGTCGCCAAACAGCGATTGTCCCTTGTCCGACTCCTCCAACAGTGTGTCCGTCGGATGCGGTTGTCTATCTTATTGTATCTTCTCTGACTATTCTCTCTTTCTTATACCGATATTATTTCTACTTTATTGTTTAACACACAATGTTTTATGCATTTTTAGAAATATCCTTATTATTATTTCATTCACAATTAAACGCCCCAAACACAAAGCTACGAAAAAAGCGCTATGAAATCCATCTGTCAGCAAAGCCAATACCCCGTCTTTCCGATACGCTCCAACAAGTGGTACAAAGTTTTGGCTACAACGATATAATAATCATTTCCATCGAACTGACGTCCATAGTCCTCCATCCTTTGGCAGAATTCATCATTAAAATAATGAGGATCCCCGATTCCTTCATCATATCTGAAACAAATGGCAAAATAACCCTTTAAACCGAATTCCGCTATTTTCTCGAGAAGCAACTTGGCTCTCTCTTTACCCAACTTAGCCCTAACCCATTTTTGATACTGGACGCTAGCTTTTTCAATTTGAAGCTCTTCGCATTCAACGGTGACTGCGTCAAGGGCATTTTCCAGCTCCTTTCTTTGCCCGACAGACATGAGTGCAAACAAAGGCTCTATCGACTTACGAGGCATACCTCCCAAAATCTCCGATAGACTGGACACATTACTTCGTTTGACCAGCCCCTTCAAATCCACAAGATATTTGATTCTGCAAACGTAAGAGCCATTGCCCGACACAAGAATGCTTGAGCCGCTTCCTTCATTACACCTCCTTAAGTCTTGGACCATACCAAGAGAAAGGTGCATCATCAGCGTAAGCCAGTGCTTTTTCGTCAGCCCATTCCAATCCACTATTGTATCACCCGTACCATAAAAGGTGGAGAGAGTCCAAGGATATCCATTTCGGTCTTTCAAGTAGAAAAAAAAGTCTACGCAACATGTATCAGGAATACCATGACCTGTTGAGTCGACAAGTCTTAGTTTAATGGAGTCCTTCCCCCTATTGATTACATACTTCAGCAAGTTTGTCAAGACTTCCTTGCCCATTTCGGCTACACAAAGGGGCTCTTCAAAATCCAATTCCTGCATTTCATCCACGTCAGGAAAACGATTCTCATAGAACGACTTCAGGTCGTCTTTGTACTTAAACCATTGCGACACGATGTATTGATTCATTTCTATAGTATTTTATTGTCACCATTATCTCATTTGTTTGGGCTGCAAAGCTGTCCCCACAGCCTTGCAGCCACGAAAACCTCATAATCTTTATTGTTTCTCCCCACATTCATTCCCTTTGTCGTCCAAAATAACCGACCCACACATGCCTATACACAAATACCTATCCTCGCTAATTGCACTAATATTCGAATATAATGGAAGGGTGATGTTCTTACCGTCCCTGCTTATCAAACCGTAATGAGCATCAGAGGTACGATATTTCAAGCAATG
>JAFWRA010000217.1 GCA_017508895.1 Bacteroidales bacterium | reverse complement strand
GTTGCCATCGAAACTAATGGAACGCACCCATTGCCCTCGAACCTCGATTGGGTGACGCTTTCGCCGAAAACCGCATTTGAGGGTGGCGATGCGGCTCCGTGTGTCGTCAAGCGTTGCGATGAGTTGAAGGTCGTCTATTTGGGTCAGGACTTGGCGGAATATGATGACATTGAGGCAAAACACCGTTTCTTGCAGCCGTGCTTTTGCGAGGATGAAAAACAATGCCAAGCCAACATGAAAGCCTGCGTCGAGGCCGTGAAAAGCCATCCCGAGTGGCGGCTTTCGTCGCAGATTCACAGGGTGTTGAATATCCCGTAGTATTACTTTCTCTTTTGGAAACTTTTTCTCGGCTCGCTGTACACCAAAAACACGGCGGGCTTTTTGTTTAGGTCGCCTTTGTAGCTTTTCCATTCGCCGATGCTTTGGCTGATGATGAATTCGTCGTCGCAGGTGAGGTTGCTGGCGACGCAAAGCATGGTGGTAGGGTGGAGGTTTTTGCAAAGGTCTTGCAGCATGGCGTTGTTCCTAAAAGGCGTCTCGATGAAAAGTTCCGTCTCGTTGTTGGCCATCGAGCGGCGTTCCAAGTCCTTGATCGCGTTTTGCCTCTCAGGGCTTTTGATGGGCAGGTAGCCGTGGAAGGCAAAGGCCTGACCGTTGAATCCCGAGGCCATCAAAGCCAAAATCATCGCATTCGGCCCGACCAAGGGAACCACTTGGATGCCTGCGGAATGGGCCAAGTCGACGACCAATGCACCAGGGTCGGCCACGCAGGGCGTTCCAGCCTCCGACATCAGCCCCATGTCCTCGCCCTGCAGGCAAGCGCCGAGGTGTTCCATCAGGTCGAGGTTGCGGGCATTGTGTTTGTCTAACTCAATAAATTCAATGTCGTCGATAGGCGTTTCCATCCCGATGCGGCTTAGCACACGGCGCGAGGTGCGGGTGTTTTCCACCACAAAGTGCTTCAGGCGTTTCACTGTTTCAAGCGTTCCGGCAGGAATCACTTGCTCGGGTTTCGTGGCGCCAAGCAGGTTGGGCACGAGATAGAGTTTTCCGAAGTTGTTGGTCATAGGATTTATTGCAAGGCGATTTTTTTCTCGATGTCGGCAAACATCACCTTAAACTGCTTGTCGGTCTCCAGCTGGTTGGCGATGGTCTTGCAGGCATGATATACCGTGGCGTGGTCTTTTTTGCCGCACTGCTGCCCAATGGAAGCCAGACTTGCATTGGAGTATTTCTTGGCCAGATACATGGCGATTTGTCGGGCCTGCACCACTTGGCGTTTGCGCGTGTTAAGGGCCATCTGCTCGGGCGAGATTTTGAAATAGTCGCACACGATGTTGATGATGTATTCCACCGACACCTCCTTAACGGTGTTGCGCACAAACCGTTCGATGATTTGCTGCGCCATGTCGAGGGTGATGGATTTCTTGTTGAGCAGCGACTGCGCCATAAGCGAATTCATCACGCCTTCCAACTCGCGGATGTTGTTGCGTACGTTGCTGGCGATGTATTGCACCACTTCGTCGGGGAAGGTGATGCCGTTGTCGTAGAGTTTCTCACGGATGATGGAGGTGCGCGTCGGCAGGTCGGGTGCCTGAAGGTCGGCGGTCAATCCCCATTTGAAGCGTGAAAGCAGCCGCTCTTCCATGCCTTGCAGGTCCGACGGGAACTTGTCGCTGGTGATGACAATCTGCTTGTTGTTTTGCTGCAAGTGGTTGAATATATGGAAGAACACGTCCTGTGTGCCACTCTTTCCCGCAAGGAACTGAATGTCGTCGATGATGAGCACGTCAATCATCTGGTAGAAGTTGATGAAGTCGGGGCGGTTGTTGTTCTTGTTCGCAGTCACGTATTGGGTTGAGAGCTGCTCGGCTTGCACATAAAGCACGGTCGTCTCGGGGTGCAGGCGCTTGGCTTCTAATCCGATGGCATGGCAGAGGTGGGTCTTGCCCAAGCCAGTGCCGCTGTAAATGACCAAGGGGTTGAAGCCGCCCTTCCCTGGGTTTTTGGCGACTTCGTAGCCGGCACAACGCGCCAAACGGTTGCAGTCGCCTTCAATGAAATTTTCGAAGGTGTAGTTCTCGTTGAGCTGCGAGTCGATTTGGAGTTTCTTTAGCCCGGGGATGACGAAGGGGTTGATAGGCCCTTGTGACAAACGCTCAGGTGCCGGCTGCCCGATGGGGTTTTTGGGGAAGTTGCGGTTGGAGCTGGGTAGGGTGATGGACCCCGAGCTGGTGGAACTGTCGACAGGCATGGTGTAGGCCAGCTTGCCTTTCGCACCCACGAATCTCTTGATGGCCGTCCTGAGATGGTCGATGTAATGCTCCTCAAGATACTCGTAGAAAAACTGGCTGGGTACCTGTAGCGTGAGCACGTTGTCGGATAGCGAAACGGGCACGATGGGTTCGAACCAAGTCTTGTAGGCTTGCTCCGTGACGTTGTCCTTAATCACAGACAGACACTTATTCCATATCTCCACATGGATGCCAGTCATCGGAAATCCGTTAATTATTTGTTGTTCAATTTATTTTTGTGCTAGAAACAGGCATGTTTTTGCTCTGTTTTTGACCTTGCAAAGGTATATGATTAATTGTTTATAAAAAAATTAAAAAGCTATTGTTTTTCGATTTTCTTTTTCCTATACTACGAGATTTTCTGATTTGTCGAAGTGGAAAATCTTGTAAGTTGTTTATTTACAAAGTTTTAATATGTGTTATTTTTACCCCGAATAAATTGTTGAATTTTTCGAAAATTCTTGAAGCGCCATTTTTTCTTGTTGAAAACTCCAAATAGCAGTCTAATTCAAAGCGGGGATTCAACTGCTCCAAGTCTTCCTCTTTCATGATGCGCATCACCTCGTTCATGAGAGGGTATTCAAACTCCAAACTGTAAAATTCATTTATGGTTTTCTCCACAACTTGCGCATTGTCAAGAGCATCACGGGCGGCGGTTTTGTAGGCGTTGATGAGTCCTGAAGTGCCTAATTTAATGCCACCGAAGAACCTTGTCACGACGACGCAGACGTTGGTGACGTCTTTGGAGAGGATCTGGTTGAGGATGGGCTTGCCCGCCGTGCCCGATGGCTCGCCGTCGTCGCTGGAACGGAAGGTCTTCTTGTCGGGACCGATCATATAGGCGAAGCAGTGATGGCGTGCATCGAAGTATTTTTTCTTGATCTCAGTGATAGCGGCCTTAGCCTCGTCCTCGCTCATCACGGTGAAGGCTTCTGCTATGAATTTGCTGCCTTTCTCCTTGTAAAGACCGTCGCCACGAGTGGCCAGCATGTTATATGTGTCGTCTTGTGTCATGGCTTGAGGGTGATGAGGATGACGGCGAGGATGGCAATGGCCAGGCCCATGTAGTTCTTCCAAGTGAGCTTTTCCTTGAAGAGGAGCCATCCCGTGAGGGCGGTGAGACAGACCACACCTATATTATATACGGGGAACAGCACCACGTTGTCGAAGCAACGCATGGCGTTATAGACGCAGAAGGTGGAGAAGAAGTTGATGACGCCGAGCGTGATGCCTCCAATCGCGTTTTTCCATTGCCATTTCGACTTGCTTCTGATAAGGTCAAACGCCACGACGAGGAACCCGAATAGCATGGCGATGAAATAGATGAAGGCAATCATGAAGCCCATGTCGTCGCTCGAGTTTTGTTGCTCGGTGAGCTTCATCAGGATGTCGCCCGTGCCTGTCCCGAAAAAGATGAGAACGGGTAATAACCAATTGATTTTGATGCTTTTATCGGTTGCGTTTTTTCC
>JAFWRA010000216.1 GCA_017508895.1 Bacteroidales bacterium | reverse complement strand
GCCCACGGCTCCAACACCAGCTGGGCTGGCCCGCAATTCACCGTCAGCGACGTCAACAACCTGACCAACGAGCACAAGTACTTCCTCGCCATGGGTAACTGCTGCGAGGCTGCCGACTGGGGCATCAGCGGTACCTGCTTTGGTGAGGCTATGGTGCGCGCCGAGAACAAGGCCGCTTATGCCTACATCGGTTCCTGCCCGTCGACCTACTGGCTCAACGACTACTACTTCGGTGTGGGTGCTACTAGTCGCCATGACGGCACCATGCCTTCCTACGAGGAGACCACCATGGGCTTCTACGATGCCATGTGGACCGACAATGCCTACAACACCGTTACTTCGATGATGTTTATCGGCAACTTGGCCAGCAATGCTGCCCAAGCCCTCGGCTATGAACTGCACTGCAGCACCCTCTACGACTGGCAGGCCTACCACACTTTAGGTGATGGTTCTGTCTTGCCTTTCCGCATCCAGCCGACTGAAAACACTATCAGCCACCTGCCCACACTGCCTATCGGCATGGACTTCTTCACCGTTAGCGCTGAACCTGGTTCCTATGTGGGTATCAGCAAGGATGGTGTCCTTTACGGTGCTGGCATGATTGACGAGAGCGGCACTACTGACATTCCGATTAGTCCTATCACCAGCGGTGGCGATGTCACGGTTTGCGTGACCCATCCTCAATTCATTCCTTACACAGCCATCATTCCAGCTGCTGCTATGGACGGTGCGTATGTTGCTATCGATAGCTTCACACCCGCTAACGTCCATGTTGGTGATCAATCTTCGATGAGTATCACCTTCAAGAACGTTGGAACTCAAGCCACCAATGGCACAACCAATATTACCTTATCATGCGAAAGCGACGACTTGACTATCAACAATGGAACAGGTTCCTTTGGTAACTTGGATCCTGATGCCACCATCCAAGTGGATGGCTTCAGCTACACTATTGCTGAAGGTGTGGCCGATGGCACCAGATTCACCATCCAAATCACCGCTGTTTGTGGCGACGAAACTTGGGAAGGCAAGGCTATCATCACCGCAGGCGAAGCTGTGTTGCAATTTGAAGGCATGGCAAATGCTGGTGGTTTCGAGCCTGGCGAGACCCTCTCTGTCACTGCTTCGTTCAAGAACACTGGTCACTACATGGCTACCAATGCCATTGCCCATGTCACTTCCACAAGCCCCTATATCAGCTTTGTGAACGACACCTTTGAGGCAGGCACTATCGACCCAACCGGTGTGGTCACCTGTGTATTCAGCTTTACTATTGACCCCAATTGCCCTTCGACCGAACAATTGCCTTTGACCTTCACTTTGAATGCTGACGGAGGTCTTGTTGCCGAAGGCGATGGCGTCATCAAGAATGCCTGCAATGTCATATTCGACCTCGTTGACAGTTATGGTGACGGTTGGAACGGCAACCAATTAGTCGTTTCCTTCAGCGATGGCACACCTACGCAGAACCTGACCATCTCTAGCGGCTCGTCCGCAATCTACACCATTGAAATCGGTCGTGGCGTACACGTTACATTGAGTTGGATCAATGGTCAATATAGTTATGAATGCTCCTTCACGGTGAAATATGAAAACGGCGATCAGATCTATTCTGGCGGTGCGGGCGTGAACTTCGAGTTCGACTGCGACTGCAATGGTAGTACGCCCGTTGGCACATACAACCCTGTTGAGAACTTGCAAGCAGAGGCCACCAATACCAATGTTACTTTGACTTGGAATGCTCCCGAAGGTGCCATCAACTACATCATCAGCCGCAACGGTATTGAAATTGGTCAGACAAGCGAAACGACTTACACTGATCAACTCATCAACAAAGATGGTTTCTACACCTATTGCGTGGTGGCGGAATATGCCGACGGATTCTCCGTTCCGGAATGCGTCATTGTTGAATTCTTTGATACTATCGATGAAGTCGAGACCGAATTTGCCATCTATCCCAACCCCGTTAATAACACCTTGTTTATCAATGGTGGCAATGCCGAATACAGCTATGAGATGTACAATGGCATGGGACAGAAGGTCGCCAGCGGCAATGCCATGGGCAACACGCAAATCAATGTCAATGACATGATGAAGGGCGTTTACTTCCTCCGCCTCACCACTGGCACACAAGTGCGCGTGGAAAAAGTCGTCGTGGAATAATCACTCTCGCATAAATGCATTAAGAAAGGTCGTCCTTGGGGCGACCTTTTTTTGTATCATGCAAAATATGCAGAACTATATAAAGGAACGTATTATTCAGCTTTCAGTCTCTACGTATTCAGCGGGCTCTGCGTGAAAAGAATCACATCCCACGCTGTTTCTTGATGGCTTCGTAAGCCGCATTGATTTCCTGGAACTTCTTCTCGGCCGCTTGACGCACCTCATCGCCGAGGTTACTCACCAAATCAGGATGGTTCTTCTTTGCCATCTCACGATAAGCACGTTTCACCTCCTCGTCAGAAGCGTTAGCATCCACGCCGAGAATCTTGTAAGCGCTGTCCGTTTCTCTGATAAACATTGCCTTAACGGACTGGAAATCACTATTGGTGACGCCCATATTATCAGAGATTGTATTGATTACGCCCAATTCCTCTGCCGAAATCCTACCATCAGAGTTAGCAATGCCGAAGAGGTAATGCAGCAGCTGCAAACGCGAGGAATAATCCATATAACGGCCCACCTGTTGGCTGACCTCATAAAGATTGTAATCCTTTTCAAGAATCTCACGCAACATTTTTATGTAGTTCTCAGCCCGTTCTTGACCGAAATTCTGTAGGAAGAAACGCTTCACATAGTCCAACTCCGAACGTTTGACATTACCATCGGCTTTCATCACAGCAGCTGTGAGCACCAACAGCGTGACATTGAAATCACGTTTCTCTTCAGTGTTACCGAAAGTCTCGTTCACCTCAGAACGAATGACCCTAGGACGATTGCCAGAAAACAACCCTCCAATAGCATACCCGATGATGGCCCCAAGCGGTCCCCCGAAAGACCATCCCAAACCTGTCAAAATCAATTTCAAGAAGAATCCCATTGTTGTAAACTTATTTGTTTAAATCACTTTGAATCGTTGAAACTCATATTTCAAGGTGCAAAAGTAATCAAATCTTGGATTCGGCGTAGATAAACAATCCGAGTTGAGCAGAATTAATTTCAAACCAGTTGGTCAATATAGAAAAAAAACGTATTTTTGCCCAAATTTTCAAATCTAATAATCAATCATTTTATAAACTATCAAATCAACATGAAGAAAGTTGTTTTCACACTTGCTTTTGTGGCCATGTCCATCATGACGATGGCCCAACAATGGGTCGGCATCAACGGCAATACGCCGGCTGCCCCACAGGTCAAATTGATCTCGAGCAGTGAGGCCAAAGTTGTTGTTGACTTCTCACTGAGCGGATTCAACATGACAAGGGTGAGCACTCCCAATGGCATCCAGCAGGTCATCTCAGTTCCTAAGATGGCCACGATGCTTGAAGCCGGTGCTCCCGATCTTCCTCAATTTCCTGTTCCTGTAATCATCGGCGACATGGCCGAGATGGAGGTCAGTGTTGTCAAAAGTGCTTTCACCGATTACGAAAACATCGAGGTCGCTCCTTCCAAAGGCAATTTCAGCCGTCAGATCGACCCCGAAAGTGTACCTTACACATACGGTGAAATGTACAGCCAAAATGCTTTCTATCCGGCTGAGCAAGCCTATCTTGAAGCACCTTACATTATTCGCGACTTCCGTGGTCAAAACATCATGGTACGTCCTTTCAACTACAATCCTGTAACGAAGACCTTGCGCGTCTATCATCAGCTTACCATTGCCATGAACAAGGTGAGCGACAACGGAGTCAATCAGAAGTCAGCCCGCAAAGCTTCCGCTAAGGTTTCTCCAGAAATGAAAGCCGCTTATGAGCGTCGCTTCATCAACTACAAGGAAAGCAACGCCAAATACAACTTTTTGGAAGATCGTGGCGAAATGTTAGTCATTTGTGCCGATCAGTTCATGGCAGGTATGGAGGAGTTCATTACCTGGAAGAACCAATCAGGCCGTCCCACCACGATGGTAAGTGTGAGCGAAGTTGGTGGCAACAACGACAACACAATCAAGAGCTACATCAACGAGCTTTACACCAACCCTGAGCGCAACCTCGTTTTTGTTTTGTTCGTCGGTGACTATGAGCATATCACTCCACACTCTGTTGGTGGCGAGCGTTCCGACAACTGGTTCGGTCAGTTGGAAGGAAATGACCGCTACGATGAAGTCATGATTGGCCGTTTCTCAGCTCAAACTGATACGCATCTGGCTAATCAAGTGAACAAGGTGCTCTACTATGAGCGCGACATGCCCGAAGACCTCACTTGGGTCAATAAGGGTTTGGGTATCGGTGCCATCGGTGCTGGTAGCGGCCACTATGGTGAAGACGACTATCAACATATCGACTTCATCCGCGACACCCTTGAGCACTACACCTATGAACATGTCACCGAACTACACGGTGGCGGTGGCGGTGCCAGCCAAGGCTCCATCAGTAACGCCATCAATGCGGGCGTGAGCATCATCAACTACTGCAACCACGGTTCGGAAACCAGCTGGGGTGTGGCCAACTACAGCAACAGCAATGTTAATGCCCTGGTCAACGATTACATGTGGCCCATCAACTGGTCTGTGGCATGTTTGACGGGCAGATTCAACTATGGTGGTGCCAACGGTGAATGCTTCGCCGAAGCATGGATGCGTGCCAGCAACAACTCGACAGGTGCCCCCACTGGTGCCATCGGCGGCATGTTCTCTTGGATGAGCCAACCTTGGATTCCGCCTATGTACGGTCAAGATGAAATGGTCGATATCCTTTGCGAGTGGAGTAGCGCTGACAAGTTCAACCACACATTTGGTGCTGCTTCCGTGAATGGCAACATGAAGGTTTTGGATATGTCGGGCAGCCAAGGCAACGACACCCATGACACCTGGATTCTCTTTGGTGACCCGAGCTTGATGGTTCGCACCGACAATCCTGTCAGGATGAACCTTTCCTGCACACCCGCAGTGTTGATGTTGGGTATGGCTGAATTGGAAATCTCTGCCGAAAACACGGCTTACGGAATCGCCACCCTGATGATGGACAATGAAGTGGTTGCTACAGGTTACATCGACAACGGCACCTGCACCCTCAGCTTCCCCCCGATGAGTAATGTTGGTACAGCTACCCTTACCGTCATAGGTTATAACAAGGTTACCGAAGTTATGCCTATCGAAGTCCTTCCTGCCGAAGGCCCCTATGTCACCGTGGCAAATTATACACCCAACTTCGCTCCTGTCAATCTGGAGACAAGGTTGACGATGAGCTTCAAGAATGTTGGTGTTGACCCGACTGATGGCAACACCACAGTTACCTTGACTTGCGATGACGAACGTTTGAGCATCCTCGAAGGCACAGCTCAATTTGGCGTGCTTGCCGCAGAAGAAACCACCGTTCTGCAAGACGCATTCAGCTTCATCGTTGCAGAAGGTGTTGAAGACGGTACCAGATTCCAAATCGATGTGCAAATGGCCGATGGAAGACAAACATGGAGCGGTAAGGCCTTCATCACAGCTGGTCAAGCTATCCTTGACTATTCCGATGCTATTTGGGCTGGAAGCTTCACCCCGGGTGAAGAGCTAACCATTGTTGCCAACTTCCAGAATATCGGTCACTACATGGCCACCAATGCCATCGCTACCATTTCCTGTGAAAGCGAATACGTCACCCTGCTTAACGAAAGCGTTGATTTCGGCACCATCGATCCTGACGGCACCGCTTCTTGCGTGTTCCATCTGAACATTGACCCGAGCTGCCCTGAAACTGAGCAAATCCCCGTCAACTTCACCATGCAGGCCGACGGTGACCTGAACGTTGAAGGCAGCATCACGCTGAAGAACACTTGCAATGTCATCTTCGATCTCGTCGACAGTTATGGCGACGGATGGAATGGCAACCAGCTGGTTGTCTCGTTCAGTGATGGTTCACCCACGCAGAACCTAACTATTTCAAATGGCAATTCTGCATCCTACACCCTTGAAATCGGTCGCGGCGTACATGTCACTTTGAGCTGGATCAACGGTCAATACAGCTACGAATGCTCCTTCACGGTGAAATATGAAAACGGCGATCAGATCTATTCTGGCGGCGCTGGCGTGAACTTTGAGTTCGACTGCAACTGCTCTAGCGGCACGCCTTTTGGCAACTTCAACCCTGTCGAGAACCTCACTGCTGATGTTGAAGTCGGTGCTGTCATCCTGACTTGGGATGCTCCTGAAGGAGCCGTGAGCTACACGATCTACCGCAACGGCCTCGAACTCGGTCAAACATCAGAGCCCACTTACACTGATGAAGTCGCCTCTGAAATCCACTTCACATACTGCATCGTTGCCAACTATGAAAACGGCAATTCTGTTCCAGAATGCATCGATGTTAAAGGTGAAATGAGCATTGACGAGAACGAAACCGAGTTCATCATCTATCCTAACCCCGTCAACAACACGCTCTACATCAACTGCGGCAATGCCGAGTACAATTATGAGATGTTCAATGGCATGGGTCAAGTGGTGGCCAGCGGCAATGCCCAAGGTACCGAGCAAATCAATGTCAGCAACATGACCAAGGGTGTGTACTTCCTCCGCCTTACCTCTGGCACGCAAGTCCAGATGGAAAAGGTCGTTGTGAAATAATCACTCAATTGACTTCAGAAACGAAAAGAGTCGCCTGCGGGGCGACTCTTTTTGTTTACACCATAACAAACAAAAGCTACTCATTTGTGATAAATCACTTCGCCTTGAATTACAGAAGTGGCACTAAACCAACCAATCGCATTACAATTGGACATGATATTGGTAAACATGGCAGGAAAAGCACCCATAATCGGATTGACACCAATGGCCAGCTTTTGGTTCATAAGATAATACATATAGTCTTTTGAAATGCTTTGGAGCTTCAGTCCTATCGTATCGCCTTCATGAAGATACGAAGTATTCATGATACCCACAGGCACCTCGACATTGTTTTCCAGCATCTCGGGACCGTTAAAATAATAACCTGCATAACCTCTCATCTGAAACAACTGAAAGAGTGAAGAAGGACGATTCTTGAAACGGACTCCGTTCAGGTACAAACCTACATTATAGACTATGTCAGGATTGGAAAGCGTTTGGAAATACGGACAGATACGTACAGCCACCGTATCCTCCACAAAAGGAACGTCTTGCTGGTCTTGTTTGCAAAACAGCTTAATAGAGTCAATACGATCGGCATTGTTTGGCATTTTCACTTCTGCAGTCATTCGTAGCGGCAGTGTGTACCATGTATTTTCAACCACATTGATCTCCAAATGATAACGGGTGTTTTTCTTACCTGCGACATAATCTGTCAAATAATGGCCTGGGTTGTTTTCCTGTTCGTAATAATAAATCGTATCCCCTCCGCCAGCAACATAAATCTCAGCGCCAGGAATCATCTCACGCTCTCCCGAATACAATTCCGACGAATAACTCAGAATGATTTCATGACGCTTAACTTCATCAGTCAAGTACCCTTCCACTACAGGCACTTTTTTACCATTGGGCGTATCAATAGTGATTTCCTCTGTACAGGCAACCACTGAAAATAAAGAAACACCCATCAACAACCATTTATTGATTCTCATTGCATACATGATTCATAATTTATACGTGCAAAAATAGCAAAAAATCTCAATTTGCAAAACAAATATGGGTTACTGCTTTTTATACTGATCCTTGAACACAGTTTCTGCCGTTACGACAGAAGAGGTAAAAAACCAACCTACAGCTTTATCTGAAGGTTGAATGTTTGTCTTCACATTAGCTGGAGCGCCCATCATAGGATTACTTCCCAAAGACATGATCAGGGTATAATAATATGAGATGTAATCCGACGGAATACTACACAAGTCCAAACGAATGCGGTCGCCTTCCTTCAATTTGCGTTTCATGAAATAATAGACTGGAATCTCTTTATTGGCAGCAAGCATCTCTGGACCATTGATATAGTAACCGGCATACCCCCCCACAGGGATCAGCATGCTTTGGGTCAAAGTGTCGGTTAACAATGTGTCGTTTTTGTAGATATTCGGCATATAGATAATTTCAGGGTCAGGAAGACTCTGAAAATACGGGTAAACCCACTCAATAGTATCTAAAAAGAAAACCGTGGGAAGGGTATCTTCGACACCGTTATAAGGCTTGATGACGATACTGTCTATCACCTCAACGTTGTCGGGAAGCAAACTCTCGGAAAAGAGATGCACAATTTCGCCATCGGACTCAGGCACATCGACACAAAGACGGTATAAGGTGTTTTTTTTACCGGCAACAGGTTCAGTAACATAATAGCCTTCCCTTTCCAAATCCTCATAATAAAACACCGTATCTATCCCATCCGTAACATACACTGTAGCCCCTTTTACCATACGAATATCATCCTTATTATAGAAGTCGGCAGTATAGCTGAGTATGGCTTCATGACATTTCAACTCGTTGGAAAACGACGCCTCAACTCCAATCATCGGATCACCTTTCTCCAAGTCAATGACAATATCTTCGGTACACGAAGCGAATCCGAGCAATGCACATATAACCAATCCTTTATACAAAGATTTCATAATGCTTAGAATTTGAAGTTGTAGGAAATAGAAGGAACGGCCGAGAACAGATACATGTTTTTGGTAGTGATACCACCATTTTTATCTTGGTCGAATGTGATGGCCCAAGTATTATGTCTTGCATAGGCGTTATAAACAGAAACATTTAGCTCACTTTGCCATTTTGTGTTATCCAATCGACCTAATTTGCAAGTAAACGAAAGATCCAAACGGTGATAATCAGGATAACGGCTCTGATTACGTTTACCGTTATATACGGCATAAGTGGAACCATTGATAGTATACTGTCCGTAAGGATAGGTTACAGGTTTACCTGTATTGTAAATCCAGGTGGCTGCAAAACTGATTCGTGGTGTCATGTCATAATTGGCGACGATAACAAGGTTATGTGGTCTATCGTAAGGCGAACGGTATTCAAGCCCATGATCGATACCCTTGATTGTCCTAAAGGAACGGGAATACGTATAGGAAATCCAGCCTGTGAATTTGCCAACATTCTTCCTCACCAGGAATTCAGCACCATAGGAGCGTCCCTTGCCAAAACGCAACTCACCGTCAATCAACAAATAACCATAAGTAATGGCATTGTCCTTAAAATCGATGACATCCTGAAGGTTCTTGTAATACACTTCGACTGAAGTCTCAATAGCATCATTCTTAAAATTCCTGAAATAGCCCAGTGCAAACTGATCACACTTTTGAGGTTTCACATTAGGACTAACTGGAAACCACACATCAAAAGGCAGGCCTCCTGTTGCTGAAGAAGAAACCTGAGCATATTGCACTGTGCGTGAATAGGAAGCCTTGATGGAAGACTTCTCGTTGATTCTGTACATGGCAGCAACACGCGGCTCGGGATGGATTTCCGTATTGAAAATCTCACCCTTGCCATAGTGAATGGTGTCCTGCACATGATAAAGCACGTCATCGAAAGTGAAGAAATCTTCCTCTCCGATATTCTGGAAACACGACAACCTCACGCCCAAACGGAAAGAAAAACGAGGTGAGGGGGAATAGTCATGGGTCAAATACAAAGCATGCTCCAATCCCTTTCGGGTCACCGTCTTGGTCTGGTCGATCTGAAGGTATTGCGCCAAGGCTCCACCTTTATCATCAATTTCGCCCTGCTTGTAGGATTGGATTCCTGTCGTCAATCCAAATTTCGAAATATGCTGGTCATTCCAAATCATGGTGAAGTCGTAAGCAAGACTGGCAGCTTCCGTACCCGCTTTTATGTTAAAATCATAAGGGTCATATTTCAGTCCGATGGAATAGTTATATCTCGAACCGATAAGCGACAAGTTGGAGGTCAACTTGTCGGAGAAAATATGATTCCACCGAACCGTAGCGCTGCTGTTCCCGTAGCCCATCCTAATCATCTCTTGCATCGAAAACTTGTCATAGCCATGATACAACGAAAAATAAAGACGATTGTTTTTGTCAAGAACCTGCGTCACTTTGGCATTCACATCATAGAAATACAGAGCCGATTTATTCAAATCCTTACCCATAAAAGGCAGAATAAGCCCCGCGTATGTAGTACGACCCGCCAACAACACCGAAGTTTTTTGATCAAAAAGCGGCGCTTCAAGCATCATGCGGCTCGTCACTAAGCCAATGCCACCTTGACCGCTAAACCTTTTCGGCATTTCGTCTTTCACCGTAATATCAAGAACTGAGGAAAGACGGCCTCCATAATTGGCAGGAATATCTCCTTTATATAGCGTGGCATCTTTCACTACATCATTGTTGAAAACGGAGAAGAATCCGAGGAAATGCGAAGCATTGTAAATTGGGGCACCATCAAGAAGGATAAGATTATGGTCAGTGGCACCACCGCGCACACTGAAACCCGAAGAGCCCTCCGAGGCCGATTGCACACCCGGCAGCAGCGTGATGGTCTTAATGACGTCCACCTCACCCATCAGCGCCGGAATCTTTTTGATGGTAATCATGTCGAGGGTCTGCACGCTCATCGCCATGACTGACACATTACGGTCCTTGCGTTCGCCAGTAACTTCCACCTCAGAGAGTTTTTCCGATTCTGTATGTAACTTCACATTAAGTGTAATCGGTTTATTTCCGACACTGACTTTTTTCTCAATAGTCGTATAACCTACATAGGATATTCTCAAGCGATGTTCGCCGAAAGGCAGTTCCAACTCGTAGCGGCCTTTCTCATCGGTCGTGGTTCCCAACTGAAGTTGCTCTTCATAAATGGATACGCCAATCAAGGTTTCGTTCGTCTCTGCATCCTTGACAACGCCTGAAATTTGCGCTTTTTGCTGAGCAAACGAACTGAATATCAGCACAAAAAAGCACATCAATAATAAAAACAGTTTTCTACGCATTTTGTCTTGATAAAATTTGTGCAAAGATACAAAACATTGGGGATTCGACACTTAGATTTTCAAGCAATCTGCAGAAATGTTCTTCTTTTTTCGATTATTGCATAACTTTATACCCCAATCGCTCCATTTTCTCCACTTCAAGTGACGGCTGCCCAAACTCCTCAGTGACCTTGCCCAAAAGCAGATACACACCATCACCTTGGAACGGCCATGTTTTCAACACTTTTGGAAAATGAACCGTGTCGAAAGCCTCGCCCGTAGCATCCACAAAGGTGGCAAGCGCCATCGTTTCCCCTTTGCAGGTGCGCACATACTTGACTGTCACCAGCTTGCCCAACATCCGATAATGACATCCAACGAAATGCAGCATCTGACAAGCCATCAACTCACCACGAAACTTAGTTTTCAGCAGGTCGAACCAAGTCAAAGAGACGGGGAAGCCATAAAGTTCTATCTCATCGTAAGCGTTTTGCAAGGTGTCAATCGAAAAATTAGGAAACTCAAAATATTGGTTTTCAAGCTTAAAAAGTGTTTCAGGCTGTTCTTTCTTGCCTTCGCTTTTGTTAAGATGCGCCTGCCATAGAAGTTCGGCTTTCGTTTTTTTCGTGAAATTAAACGCGCCGCCACGAATGAGCAAGACAAGCTGCTCCAACGAAAATGGCACCCGAGCAATGAAATTATCCAAATTAGTGAAAGGGCCATGGGCTTCGCGTTCGGCAATAAACCGTTCAACAAATTGTTGTTCAACACCTTGCAGATGTACAAAACCCATGAAAATCGTCCTACCATTCAACGATGTGAGGTAACTGCTGCGATTGACGCAAGGCAGATGAATCTTCGCACCCATGCGTCGCGCCTCATTGAAATAAAACCAAGTCTGGTAGAATCCACCGAAATTGTTAATCACAGCCACCTGAAACTCAAGCGGATAATGGCTTTTCAGATAGAGGCTCTGATAGCTCTCCACAGCGTAAGATGCCGAATGTGCCTTGGAAAACGAATACCCAGAAAACGACTCAATCTGCCGCCAGAGTTCGCGCACCAAGTCATCAGGGTAGCCTTTGGCTTTACAATTATCGAAAAAGCGTTTTGTGACCTCCTCAAATTCAGATTTGTCACGCATCTTATGCCCCATCATGCGACGCAGCACATCGGCTTCAGCCAAGTCCAAACCAGCAAAATAATGCCCCACCTTCAGCACATCCTCCTGATAAATCATCACACCATAGGTTTCGGCCAGCAGTTCTTTCAGCAGCGGATGCTTATAATCTACAGTTTCAGGATGATGGAATCGATTGATGTATTCACGCATCATGCCCGACCTGGCCACACCCGGCCGAATAATGGAACTGGCTGCAACCAAAGTCTTATAGTCAGCACAACGCAACTTTCGCAACAGGCCACGCATGGCCGGACTCTCAATGTAGAAACAACCGCAGGTCTCGGCCCTGAGCAATTGACGACGTATAAATTCGTCTTGCTTCAGCGCATTAATTTGGTGAATGTCAATGCAAATGCCACGGTTATGCTCCACCATCTCCACAGCGTCACGAATATGAGCGATGCCGCGCTGGCTGAGGATGTCGATTTTGATGAGGCCGACTTTCTCGGCGGAATACATGTCGTATTGCGTGGTGGAGAAGCCTTTGGGCGGCAAATCCAAAGCCGTGTAATCGGTGATGGGACTTTCTGTAATCAGCACGCCTCCAGCATGGATGGAACGCTGACGCGGAAAGTCGCGGAGGCGCTCGGCGATGGCCAGAATCTGCCGTCCGATGTCACTCTGTCGGGCGAAGGTCTCAGGGTTGCGCTCCATTTGGTCGATTTCGCCTTTGGGCAGACCAAACACTTTGCCCAGTTCGCGACAAAGCGAATTGCTTTGGAAAGTGACTGTCGCGCCAAGCAATGCCACATATTCCTTACCGTATTTATTAAAAATGTAAGCGATGACTTTGTCCCTATCTTTCCACGAAAAATCAAGGTCAAAGTCGGGAGGACTGCTCCGTTTGGGGTTGAGGAAACGCTCAAAGTATAAGTCCAACTCAATTGGATCCACATCGGTAATTTTCAGACAATAAGCTACCACACTATTGGCTCCACTACCGCGACCCACATGATAAAAGCCCTGCAACATCGCATAGTCCACAATATCCGATGCGATGAGAAAATAAGCACAAAAGCCCATTCGCTCAATGATGTCGAGCTCCTTCTCAATGCGACGATAGGCATTTTTATTTGTCGTTCCATAACGATAAATCATCCCTTCAAAGGCTTTTTGGCGCAGCAGTTCCATATCGTCATAGACATTGCCCATAAATGTGCGTTTGTTTTTCACATTTGAATTCATGGTGATTTCGCATTCGTTCAATATACGCTCCGCATTCTTAATGAGTTGAGGATAAAGTGCAAAAGTGGTTCTCAGCCTTTCGACGGGCAACAATATCTCATCCAGTGCGGCACAACTCGTTGGTTCAAGGCGTGAAATCAGCACGTTTTCATCAATGGCTCTCATACATTGATGCAGCTGAAAATCACCTTCCTCTGCAAAGGTCACAGGTTGCATGGCGACCAATTTCTCAAAGGATTCGCAGTTGTACAGTTTGGTCAATTGGGAGAAACGTACACCAAGAAATTCGTTCATTTTCAACATATTCTGTTTCCGTTTCCCGAAAGGGTAAATCACGAAAACCTGTTCCCAATCGGGTGCAATTTCAGGAAAAGGCTGTTTGGTGAGGTTATGTTGTGTCAAGAAACGGTTCAGTTCAGCGAAACCTCTGTCGTTTTTAGCCAAAGCCACATATAGTAATTCGTTGCCATTGCGAAATTCCGCACCGACGACGGGCCGGATGCCTTTCTTTTGGCAATCAAACACGAAATCAGCGGCACCCATCGTCGTGTTGATGTCGGTTAAAGGCAAGACGGCATAACCGAGCGCGACGGCCTTCGTGACCAATTCCGCAATCGGCATCGTGCCGTAGCACAGGCTATTATATGAATGGACATTTAATAGCATCACCCCGCCGCCCGATGAATGATTTGCTCTCCAAAGCGTAATTTGATCTTGTCCATCGCGGAATAGAGATTCGTCAGTTCCATATTATCGTCAAACAAGGCCAATTGCGGCGCACCGCTGACCAATTCGCTGAAGCGCACACCCACAAGCCGTATCATCATCCTTCGATTGTACAGTTTGTCGAATATGCCGTTTACTGTTTCGCGTAGCACATGGTCGAAAGCAGTGTAAGGGATGCGCTGCTGCATGTCATGCGTGTCGAAGTTCGAATAACGAATTTTCACCGTCACGCAACCTGCCAGTTTGCCTTGCGAGCGCAGGTCAAAGCCGAGGCTTTCCACCATACGTGCCAGACATTGCTTGATGGTCGTCACGTCAATGGTATCTTGCTCGAACGTTCGTTCCTTGCTAATGGACTTCCGCTCTTGGTAAGGGCACACGGGCGTGTTGTCTTGCCCATTGGCCTTTTTCCAAATGTCGAGACCGTGTTTGCCCATGGCGCGTTCCATCGCGAGCGGTGGCAGGCGGCGCAAGGTGCCGATTTTCTCCACGCCCATCGAGCGGAGCAAATGGTAAGTCTTCTCGCCCACCATCGGGATTTTCTGCACCGACAGCGGGTCGAGAAAACTATTAATATAAGGTGTAGGCACCTGCAACTCGCCGTTGGGCTTGGCCTGACCTGTAGCAATCTTCGCGACGGTCTTGTTTTCCGACAATCCAAACGAAATCGGCAGCCCCGACTCCTTGATAATACGTTGCCGCAACTCATGCGACCACTGTTGGCAGTCGTGGAAACGATCCATACCCGTCAGGTCTAAGTAATGCTCATCGATTGACATCTTCTCGTAGACAGGTGCACTATCAGCAATGATGTCGGTCACAAGGCGGGAATATCGGCTATAGAGTTCCATGTCGCCACGGATGAATACCGCCTGCGAACACAGCTGTCGAGCCATACGCATCGGCATAGCCGAATGCACCCCGAAACGACGCGCTTCATAGCTGCACGTGGAAACCACACCACGGTCCGACATACCGCCAACAATGACCGGCTTGCCGTCCAACGAAGGGTTGATTAGCCGCTCCACCGACACAAAAAAGGTATCCAAATCCAAATGCAAAATTGTTCTTTCCATAAAAAATCCTCCTTTTTTTGCCCAAAACGCTTGCATGTTCCAAAAAAATTGTATTTTTGACGAGTTTTTAATCAAAATATCCGCCATAAAACTAATCATTATATTTGAAACAACATATAAAAAAGTAGAGAAATTTTTTAAATCTTGAATTTTGAATTTTAAATCCCACAATATCATGTACTTCAACACGAACATAAAATTTTTGCGCAAGCATCGCAATCGCACACAAGACGATGTGGCTTTTGCCCTGCAAATGAAGCGCTCCACATTGAGCGGCTATGAAAACGGCGTCGCCGAGCCCAACCTCGAGGCCTTGGTGGCCTTCTCGAAATATTTCGGCATCGCCATTGACACTTTGGTGAAGGTCGACTTGAGCAGCATCAGCCCCATCCAACTCTCGCAATTGGAACGCGGCTACGACGTGCACCTGAAAGGCAGCAACCTGCGCGTGCTGGCCACCACCGTCAACAACGACAACAACGAGAACATCGAACTCGTGACCGAGAAGGCCAAGGCAGGCTATGCCACAGGGTTCGCCGATCCGGAATACATCAAGGTATTGCCGACTTTTACCATGCCTTTCCTTTCGCGCGACCGCAAATACCGCACCTTCCAAATCAGTGGCGACTCGATGCTGCCCATCCCCGACGGTTCTTACGTGACAGGCGAATACGTCATCGATTGGACCTACATCCGCAGCGGCCAACCTTACATCGTGCTCACGCAGGACGACGGCATCGTCTTCAAGATCGTGGACAACAAAATCGAGCACGAGAGCAAACTCACACTCAGTTCGCTCAACCCACTTTACCAACCTTACGATCTGCCCGCCGCCAATATTAAAGAGGTATGGAAATTCGTGCACTACATCAGCGCGGAGATGCCCGAACAGCGTGAAAACCGTTTCCGTGAGGAGAAACTTATCCAAACCGTTCAGGAACTGAAACGGCAGGTAGAGGAGATACAGCTGAAGCTGAATATATAAGCGAATCGGCACAATTTTTGCGGTTATTATTTGTTATGTAATAAAGACATTTTAAATCATCATCGTCATGAAAAAAGTATTTTTTAGCTTGGTGCTTTTCTGTGGCTTAGCCCTACTCGGCACCAGTTGCAACAAAAACAATGGAAACAACAGTAATGTGACTCCTGAAGTGGAGACTGGAACCATGACCGTAGGCAACAAAACCATGGACATCGCTACCTCAAAAGCTGTTACCTATGGTCAAAAGAAGGCCATCGTTTTGGCTTCCAAGGAGGTGACCGCCGCCAAAAACGATGGTATTGCCATCGTCTTCAACGGCAACATCACTCCTGGCACCTATACGATTGGAAACAACACCAAGGATCCCGTCCCTTCCGTGATCGGCTTCCACGAGTTTAACCTTGGTGAACTGCCTTTCATCATGGGTGCCGACACCTTGTGTTATGGCGACACCTATTACTGGATGAACGGCGTACTTTCTATCACCGAAAACAATGGCACCTACTCCGTCATTTTGTCACAATGTATGGGTACCAATGCAAACAACCAAAACATTAACTTAGCCCTCAACTTCAGTGGCACGCTGACTCCTTATGCCTTCGACTCCAACAACAAGTTTAAAATCAAGGACATAGAAAGTCCTATCGGCCTAGCAGGCATCACCTCCCTCGGAGGCATGGATACCATCGGCAACTATCATGGAGTTAGATCCATGCTCTTCATGTCAGCCAATCGCAAGCGTTTCTTCATCGTCAGTTATCTTGGCAACGAAACCTTGGAGGGTGAATACCAACTTGGATACCTGTTCACACCTTATCTGCCCAAATTCCCATGCGTGCACGTTGCTCTCGATAGCGACTTCTGGACTTTCCAACCCCAAACAGGCTATATCGCCAAGAGTGGCACGATGAAAGTCACCACAAATGACGACGGCACCAAGACCATCATCATGGAAAACTTGAAACTGAAAAATGTGGAACATGACGACGAATTCTTCTTCCCAATCATCGATGCTTCGTTGCAATACCACGGCTACATGTATGAGATCGGAAATTAAGCAATAAAGCTCCAGAAACCACAAAGCCCTAATGTTGCAAAGCATTTGGGCTTTTTCTTATTTTTGCACAAATTTTACTACTGATGAAACTCAAATTCCTCATTATCCTATGCTTTTTTGCAACGAGTGTTTTTTCGCAAAACGTGCATATCCTCCCCACTCCACAGCAAGCTAAAGTCACTGAAGGTCTGTTTATTTGGGACGAAAACGTCATCTTAACTTATGATGCCTCTGACGCTGAAATCAGCCAAATCGTGACATTGTTTCGCAACGACTTGAACCAAATCAGCGGCAAGAATGTACAGTTTGCGCGTGGTGTCATTAAAGGCAACCAGTTCATCGAACTCATCAAGACCGACCACCTCGGCGTGAGCGAAAACGAAGACCAAGCCTACAAACTGACTGTCAGCCACAACTTCATCCGCATGGAGGCCACCACCGCCACGGGTCTTTTTTATGCCACACAGAGCCTAAAACAACTCTACCGTTACTCCTTCATTATCAACAAAGGTAAAATCTTCATCCCCTGCATGACCATCACCGACTGGCCTAACTTCAAGATTCGCGCCTGGCAAGACGATATCAGCCGAGGCCCCATCGTCAGCATGGAGTATTTGAAACACCTCATCCCACAAATGGCTGAGTGTAAAATCAACGCATTCTCGCTCTACACCGAACACACCTTCAAGACCAAATGCCATCCCGACATTGCCCCCACCGATGCTTTCACCGCCGAGGAAATCAAGGAATTGGAGGAGTTTTGCAGGCCGTATCACATCCAAATCATTGGCAATCAGCAGTGTTTTGGGCATTTCGAGGAGATTTTGTGCAACCCCTTCTACAGCGATTTGGCCGACACAAAATGGAACCTCAATCCAGCCAAAAAAGAAACCTATAAGTTCTTGGAAGACCATCTCCGTGAAGTCGCAAGAGCTTATAAATCTCCGTATTTCAACATTAACTGCGACGAAACTGAGAGCCTTGGTCAAGGCTATGCCAAAGCTTATGTGGATTCCATTGGAGCCGAAACAGTTTACTACCAACACATCAACCGCGTCAACCGAATGCTACGTCCCTACCGCAAGCGCGTGATGATGTGGGGCGACATTGCCGACCAACACCCGGAAATCCTTGAAAATCTGGACAAAGACATCTACCTCATTGCATGGAGTTATGTGGGCATCGACAGTTTCGATGAATTCTTGCAACCATACGTTAAGTCTGGCCGCAACTATTTTGTGGCTCCTGGGGTAAGCCTTTCAGAAAGGGTTTGGCCCAAACATTATGAGTTTAAGTCGAACATTGCCAACTTGTGCCGCGACGGCTACAAAAATGGTGCATTAGGCGTTATCAACACTTGCTGGGACGACTTCGGAGAGTCGCTGACCAATTGCGCATTATACGGTCTTGCCTTGGGTGCAGAGACCAGTTGGAATCCAACCACCACACAGGAACGCAACACCGAAGCCAACTTCACTGTACATTTCCTAGAGAGCCTCTCCGATGAAATATGCCAGCATCTCGACGAACTTTCGGAATGGACGAAAATCGACGGCATAGGCAAGTTCACGGCGATGACAGAGCCCATGACACCGTTCTACCCCGCACTTGTCAACGACTCCATCAAAGCGCTGAACCAAAAGGCGTCTATATCACTATCCGTTTTAGAGAAATCCCTAATCAACGACAAACAACACATAAAACGCAACGCCAATCTTTTTGACAACGCCATCTATGCTGCACATCGGATGCAATGGTGCGCCGAGCGCAACATCGCCCGCTGCCAGTTGTATCGCACTTACAACAACCCTACCGAGGCCAACATTGCCGAGAGCAGACGAATGTTGTTAGATCTTATCACCTCGCTCCACAACCTGAAAAACGAATATGTCCATGTGTGGAACATCGAAAGTCGCCCCTATTGGCTCGATGTCAACATGAAGAAATACGATGACATCGCCATGGAATTGCAGCAACTTGAGTACTTGCCGTTCATAGAGCCCGTAACCAATGAGAACGGCGATGCCGCAGTTGTGCTGAAGACCATTTTCAACGACAAGGAAATCCACTATACCGTTGACGGGAAAGATGTTACGGCAAACGATTCCGTCTACCACAATCCTATCATTTTGGAGCGGCCTTGCCTTGTGAAGACAGCTTGTTTCAATGCTTTGGGTGAAGCCATTCGCGCCGAGCGTTATTTCTGCTACCACAAAGGTATGGGAAAACTGAAGCAACTGAACAGTCCGGCAGGCAACTACCGTCCAGAATACTCAGGCGGCGGCGACGGCGCTCTTCTTGACGGCAGCCTCGGCAGCAATGACTATCAAGACGGCCACTGGCAAGGCTTCTACGGTATCAATGCCGACCTTGAAATCGACTTGGGCACTTGGACGAAAGTCAATGCGTTGAATATCGGCTTTTTGGTAAATGCACATGACTGGATTTTGCGTCCCAAGGTGGTGGAAGTCTACACTTCCAATGACGGCAAGAACTACAAACCTTACAAGACCTACAATCTATCAACCGAGATACCCTTGACAGGCGACCACACCTTCCGTGAACGTTTTGCAACGCCCAATCTCTCATCGCGTTACCTGCGCATCGTGGTGAAAAACCCAGGCAAACTGCCCGAAGGCTTGCCAGGCGCCGGCTACGATTCATGGATTTTCATGGATGAGGTGATGGTGGAGTGATTTTAGTCACTGCTCCATCCGGCTATAATTCAACCCCACTTGATAGGAAAGCGGTGAGACCTCTTCGCTGATAAGCTCCACTTTCAAGATACAGTTTTCCTTAATCAAGCTCTTAAACGACAATGTTTCAGTGCGCTGTTCGCCTTCCTGCATATCATCAAGTGAAAAGAATTCTTCTGCCAATAAGCGAGCCTTCCTGCCCTTTTCAATGACCAGTACATGCGCTTGAAGCTCCGTCACCTTTCCTGGCCCTAGGTTGTGCAAATCAAGTTCCAAATCACAAACAGCCTTATGGAAAACAGGAGCCGGCTGCGATTCGAACCGAACGCCTTTGATGAGCAGGCTTGGATTGTCGTCAACAGGCACAGCCTCCATCTCGGCATCATAATAGTCCTCTGGAATTTGCCCCATCTGCCATCCTTCCATGGTTGTCTCCACATAATAGTATGGTTTGTCGCGGAAGAGCAAATACCGCTCCGTCTCCACTCCATCACAATGCACGCCTATAGCCATGTGTTCGGGCAAGATCAACAAAACAAAATCCACGTCCATCTCATAGAGCAAGGCAGCCAGCAAAGCCACCTTGTCCTCACAATCGCCACATCCATCCACTAAGGTCTCAATGGGATAGCGCAAGTATTCATCCGTACCTTTTGTGATGGAATCATATGCATATGGCAAAGATTGCACAAATGTCAATGCCAATTCAACTTCTTCCTTCTCTGTCATACTATGACTGCTGAATTCATCGGCCAAAGCCCCTAACACAGAACGGTCATGTTTGGAGAGCATGAAACCAAAGTAATTCGGCGGCATCTCGCTCCCATTGAATTGGTACCGATAGGCCAAATGCTCACGTTCGTTTTGGTAATAATTGTACAATCCTGAACTAATATTCAAGGTAACAGAACACGCTTTCCCTTGATACACCCAAGTATGCTCCACCTCATAATATCCGTCCTGCTCCACCACGTGATGTGATAATACAGAAAGGCTAATGAAAGCCAATATCACAATAAAGCACAAACGAATTCGCATGGGAAAGGCTCTTTTCCCATGCTAACGCAAGAATCATGCAAATTATTGCCTATGGCCAATGGCTGACCCATGGTAAGGGCAAGCCATTGGCCATACCATAGGCCATTATTATTTTCCCCAATAATGGAAATCCTTCACCTCATTCAGCAACTCCCTGACTGCAGCTTCGAGCTGTTCATCAACGCCTTCGGCCATCTTCTCGGGCGTATTACGCACCTTGATATCAGGCTCCAGCTGCGTGTTTTCCAACCAATTGCCTTGTTCAGTACGATACCCCACTACGGGTAATCCGAAATATAGCGATGGGTCTTGCAAGGTTTCCCATGTCACGCTCGACATGGTGCCAGGCACAGGCATACCGACGAGGTTACCCATTTTCTTGTATTTATACACCCAAGGCGTACCGTGTGCATTGCTATAGTTGGCCTCGCCAATAAGCATGATGGAAGGTTTGTTATAACGTCGTGAAGGCATCACACAGGCTACGCTGTCGTTGATGACTTGTTCGAGGTATTTCTCGCCACTGAACAAGATTTCGATATCCTCATGCAGGCGACCTCCACCATTGAAACGGGTATCGATGACGATACCATCGCAGAGGTTGTACTTTCCGAGGATTTGTGAATACACGTCGCGGTAGCTGGCATCGCCCATACTCTTGATGTGGACATAACCCAAACGACCGTTGGATAGTTTCTTCACAGTCTCCTCGTTATGCTTCACCCAACGGTTATAAAGCAACTCGTTCATCGCGCCATGGCTGATGGGTTTCACGGTCTCTTCCCAAGTCTTACCACCGTCTTTGAGGGTCACCAAAACGGTCTTATCGCGCTTGTTGTTGAGTAAAGGATAATAGTCCATGTCTTTGGTAATCTCCACGCCATCAATCTTTTCAATGATGCAGCCAGCCTTCACTTTCGATTTGCCTTTGTCGAAGGGGCCACCTTCAACCACCTCGGCGATCTTCAAACCATCTCCCTTATAATCGAGATCGAGCAACACACCAAATTCAGCCGTTGCGTCACCGCCACGATTTGAAGGCCGGTAACCAGAGCCCGTATGCGACACATTCAACTCGCCTAAAATTTCGCTCAACATCTCCGAATAGTCATAATTGTTGTTGATATGCGCCAAGAAAGGATGATAGGCTTCCTTCATCAATCCAAGGTCAACGCCATGATGGTCCTTCATGAAGAAACGCTTCTCGATTTGCAGGAAGACATGGTTGAACATATACTCACGCTCATTGGCAAGGTTGAGTTCCATGGTAGCATCATACTTAATCGATGTCGACTTGCCGCCCTTGTCGAGTTTTTGAAGATTGCCACCCGAAAGCAGGAAGAGGTTGTCGCCGTTCATCCTCAGCTGTGCACCGCCCTGCCCCAACTTCTTCGTAATCTTCATCGATTTTTCACGCACATCCATTTCCCAAAGGTCATAGCCTTTCTCAAATGAAGTCATGAAGTAGAACTTCTCGCCATCATTGGTGAGCGCCATGCCGCTCAAGTTTGACGACATGGGCGTCAACCTCATCACACGGTCTTGGAGATGTTCCAAATCCACCTCTATTCTTTTTGCCTCTTTGGGCTTTTCATCTTTTTTCTCATCTTGCTTCTCATCCTTTTTATTGTCTTTTTTGCCTTTTTTCTTATCTTTTCCATCATCTTTTGGTTCATCTTTCGGTTTGTCCTTGGCAGTTTTCTCAGTTTCTTTCAACAAGGCAAAGTCTTCTTTATTGAGGCGGAACTTATCATAAGACTCTTGATTCAAAAAAGCGATGAAAGCATCGTTTTGACTACCCCAAGAGGCATGCGAACGCATACCATATCGATTTGAACGATAGATGATTGCATTACCATCCATCACCCATTGTGGACTCCCATCGATATAGGCACTCTCAGTGATGTTGTATATTTTTTGCGAGCCATCAGCCTTCACAATACCAATGTCAGAATAGGGGTCACGCATGTTGCTGATTAAGGTCAAGGCAAACCATTGTCCGTCGGGCGACCATTTGTAGGAGAAACCGTAGTCGTCGGTTTCGTAATGCTGTCGACCGTCAGTGATTTGACGCACCTGTTTCGAAGCCACATTATAGACTTTCAACACGCTACGGTTTTCAATAAATGCGATTTCCTTGCCATCAGGTGAAAAGGTCGGGGCGATGCGCTCGACACCATCATTGCCGAACAACGGCTTCTCCTCCACCAACGTGGCGTATGCAAAGTTGTAATCCTCCTTTCGTTCAATGGTGGCTTTATAGAGGTTCCAATAGCCGTCGCGTTCCGAGGCATAAACGATGGTGCGGCCATCCTTAGAGAACGAAGGGCTGCGTTCAGCCTCCGCTGTACGCGTAATCTGCTTTGTGGTAGCATATTCATCCACACCGGTCACAAAAAGTTCACCACGCGAAATGAAAGCAATCAATTTGCCGTCATCACTTAACGCGAAGTCACCTATGCCTTTAAAATCCTGTTTTACCAACTGTTCAAGTTCTTGGTCATTCACGATTTCGATGTTCACTTTTTGAGGCTCGCTGCCAATACGTTGGGTATAGATTTCACCCATATAACCGTAGCACAACAGGCCGTCGTTAGCTACGCTCAGGAAACGTACGGGATGGGTCTTGAAATGCGTCACTGCCTCCACCTGTTCGAGATTGTTGCAGGGTGCCTTATAGACGTTGAAGCTACCATTGTTGCGTTCGCTCAAGAACACGACATCTTTATAGCCAGGCAGATATCTTGGGTCACGGTCCTCACCGACATTGGTAGTGAGAATCGTATGCGTCTTTTTCTTGGCGTTGTAATACACCACATCACGGGCTACAGAAGACACATGATGCTTGCGCCACACATTTTCGCTGCCTTTACGATCGTAATAGAGGAACGACTTGCCGTCTTTATCAAACGACATGCTTGACACTGGCACCGCCACCACCTGTTCAGGACGGCCGCCTCCGATGCTCACCTTATATAATTCAGTGATCCAACCTGAGGCAAACTGAACATTCTCGGCCGCTTTCTGGATTTGCGCGGAGAAATAGATTTCCTTACCATCGGGAGAGAAGGCTAGCGGGATCTCGCTGGCCGAATTGGTCGTAATACGCTGGGCCACGCCACCTTCTGCAGCAACGAGATAAACATCAAAGTTACCGTTACGGTCGGTTGCGAAAGCAATTTGTTTGCCGTCTGGCGACCATATCGGGTCGCCATCATAAGCAGCGTTAGTTGTGATTTGAAGTGCTTTGCCTCCTTTGGAGTCCACCACATATACATCGCCTTTATAGCAAAAGGCAATTTTGTCGCCCTGAGGCGAAATCACATTGTGGCGCATCCATAAAGGCTGGGCCGAGAGTTGAAATGCCGCTGCAAGCAGGGCAATAAACAATAGTTTTTTCATAGTTTTATTTTATTGATTATCATTTAATTAATTCCAAACCAAAACATTGGCTCATCTTCTAAAAAAAGTTCCAACCTGTCTCCAATATGCACCTCACCAACTCCTTGTGGCGTGCCAGTGAAGATGCAGTCGCCTTCATTCAAGGTGACGAAACGCGAGACATGGGCAATGATTCTATCAAAGCTGAAAATCATGTCGCGGCTATGCCCTTGCTGCACCCATTTGCCATTGAGTTTCATGCCAAAAGTGATATCCTCAGGATGTTTCAACGCACTGATCATCTTGAACTCACCGAATGGAGCTGAATAATCAAACGCCTTGGCAATTTCCCAAGGATGGCCTTTGGCCTTGCATCTGTTTTGCAGGTCTCGAGCGGTGAAATCGATGCCCACTGTGACGGCATCATAATACTCAGAAGCCGACTTTTCATCAATCGCCTTGCCCGTCTTGCAGATGTGAAGCACCAATTCCGTCTCGTAATGGATTTCCTTGCTGAAATCGGGATAAGGAAACGACTCACCAGGAGCCAACAATGCCGTTTCAGGCTTCATGAAAAACATGGGTTCGGTCGGCAGGTCATTGTCCAATTCCTTGACATGCGCCAAATAGTTGCGCCCTACACAGATGATTTTCATTGCTTTAGTGTTTTACAGTTTTTCCACCCATACGCAACTTGATAGCGGTCACCACCTTTTTCGTATAGCGAGGAAAGTCGTTTTTCATGATCCAATCGTAATAAGGAGGCTCGATGCGAAACACATCTTCAACACGCTTACCCTTGTGTTTGCCAAACATGAACACCTCATTGCCTTCATCGTCAAAAATGATTTGTCCCGAGAGGTCAGCGTTTTTGTGATGTGCCGAAAACTCGGAAAGCTGTTTCATATCGTTGGTAGGGCCTTGAGATTTGTTCCCTTTAGCATCCTCAAAATCAACACCTTGATATTTATCAAGCATAGCCTTGAGCACATCATAGGTAGCTTTGGTATCGGCCATAGCGCCATGTGCGCCTTCCAATTCTGCGTGACAGAAATAGCGGTAAGCGCTCTTCAGTGTTCGTGGTTCCATCTTCATGTAAATATTCATCACATCAATGAAGTCACGATCCTTGAGGTCGAAATCATAATCGACACGAAGAAATTCCTCCACCAACATTGGAAGGTCGAATTTAAGAATATTATAACCAGCAAGGTCAGCATTGCCAATAAACAGGGCAATTTCCTTGGCTTTTTCTCGGAAAGTGGGCTTGTCGGCCACCATCTCGTTGGTATAACCATGCACCGAAGTGGATTCAGCCGAAATTGGAATTTCCGGATTGAGCAACCAAACACGCTGCTCTTCGTCACCGTTCACATTGATTTTCAGCACGCTCATCTCCACAATACGGTCGTGCGAGGTATTCAACCCCGTGGTCTCCAAATCAAAAAAAGCAATGGGTCGTTTCAAATTTAGTTCCATAAGATTATAGATTTTGAGTGCAAAAATAATATTAAAAAGACTGCAATATTCAATTTTTTCCTACTTTTGCCCCACTTTTCAAACAAAATAGAACGATTAGAAAGTATCAAATTATTGAAAGACATGATGGAAGAAAAAGAAATGAAAGAAAAAGACGAACTGTTCTCAAAAGCAGTGAAAGCAGGAAAGAGAACTTACTTTTTCGATGTAAAGTCAACCAAGAACGACGAAAAGTACATCACAATAACTGAAAGCAAGCGCCGTTTCGACGAGGGTCTGCAACGCTTCTTCTACGAGAAGCATAAAATTTTCCTCTATAAGGAAGATTTCGAGAAGGTTTCAAAAGGCCTGACTGATGCCATCAACTATGTCGAAACCGGTGAGTATCCAGCGGATTACTACGATCAGCCTGAGCCGCGCCATTACGACCACATTGAAGGTGAAAGCCACAACGAAATCGACAGCGCCATCGACAAATGGTTCGACAATCTGGACAAGTAATCTCTTACAAACAAAAACACAAAACTAAGGCTGCGAGCATTCGCAGCCTTTTTTATTGCAAATCGCCGCCAAAGCAAGAACTTATCAACAAAACGCACATGTGTTGATAACTTTCGCCAAACGACCATAATAAAACAGCACAAAAATGCGTACTTTTGTAGCGTTAAAACGAGTTGAAACAACATGGGCAAGATTATAGCAATCGCAAATCAAAAAGGCGGGGTAGGCAAGACCACTTCCGCCATCAACTTGGCTGCCAGTTTAGCCGTACTTGAATATAAGACCCTCCTCATCGATGCCGACCCTCAGGCCAATGCCACATCTGGCGTTGGCGTAGATCCCAAGACTGTTGACACCAGCATCTACGAATGCATCATCGACAATGTAGACCCCAAGAGTGTCATCATTGAAACAAGCACTCCGAACTTGTTTCTGATTCCAGCACATATCGACCTAGTGGGAGCCGAAATCGAGATGATCAACTTGCCCAACCGTGAGCAGATGATGAAACACTCGCTCTCAACCATCAAAAACGACTATGATTTCATCATCATCGACTGCTCCCCATCGCTCGGACTAGTAACAGTGAACTCACTCACTGCAGCTGACTCAGTCATCATCCCTGTGCAATGCGAATACTTCGCCCTTGAAGGTTTGGGCAAATTGTTGAACACCATCAAGATTGTGCAAACCCGACTCAATCCCGATTTAGAGATTGAAGGCATCTTGCTTACCATGTTCGACACTCGACTACGCCTTTCCAAACAAGTTGTGGAAGAAGTGAAGATGCATTTCCAGGATTTGGTCTTCAACACCATCATCAACCGCAACACCCGTTTGGGCGAGGCACCTAGCTTCGGCAAATCCATCATTATGCACGACGCTGCAAGCGTCGGTGCCATCAACTACCTGAACCTCGCTCGGGAAATCTTAGAGAAAAATCACCTATCCAGTAATAACGCTTAAACCCCTATGGCAGACAAAAACAAAAGAGTGCTTGGACGCGGCCTTGACGCCATCCTGCAAAGCCCTGAAACCGACATCACTAGCAAAGACATCTCAGGAGACTTCGTTGCAGGAGCCATCGCCGAAATCGACATCAACCTCATTGAAACCAATCCCTTCCAGCCCAGAACCGAATTCGACGAAACCGCTTTACGGGAATTGGCACAATCCATTAAGGAGCAAGGTGTCATCCAACCTGTTACAGTAAGAAAACTCGGTTATAACAGATATCAGCTCATTTCAGGAGAACGCCGTTTGAGAGCTTCTAAACTGGCTGGACTTAGCAAAATACCTGTATTCATTCGCGTGGCCAACGACGAGCAGATGCTGGAATTGGCCCTCATCGAGAACATTCACCGCGAAAACCTGAATGCCATCGAAGTGGCCATCTCTTATCAGCGCCTCATCGACGAATGCAACATGACACAGGAAGAAGTGAGCGATAAGGTGGGTAAAAGCCGCAGTGCCGTAGCCAACTTCTTAAGACTGTTGAAGCTGCCTGCTGAAGTGCAAATTGCCATACGCGACGGACACATCACCATGGGTCACGCCCGCGCCCTCATCAACATCACCGACAAGGAGCAGCAGTTGAAGCTCCTCCAACAAATCATCGAAGGTGAAATGAACGTAAGGCAAACCGAGGAATTGGCCGAGAAAGCCAAAAATCCAGGAGCCAAGGAAAGGAAACAGACCAACTTCATACCCGAACATTTCAAAAGCAAAATCAAAAAACTTTCCCAAACATTGAATACCAAGGTGAAAGTAACTAGAAATGTGAAAGGTCAAGGCAGCGTGGTCATCGACTTCAAAGACGAAGCCGAATTTGACCGCATCATGGAATTGTTCGGCAACAAATAATCCATCATGCCCCACCGCTTATTCTTCATCATCAGCATGGTTGTGCTGCTCGGTTTTGCAAAAGCCGAAGCACAAAATGTTGTGTTTGATACGGTGGGCAACGCCCTCATCACCGCCGACACCATCGTAAAGCAAAACAAACCGTCCAAATCGCCAAAAGCGACGAAACCTCACAGCCCTACAAAAGCCACTATCATGTCGGCATGTCTGCCAGGCTTAGGACAAATCTACAATGGCAAGTGGTGGAAAGTACCCATTGTTTATGCCGGATTAGGAGGACTTGGATATTTGGTCTACAGCAACTATTCCGAATTCCGTTCCTATCTCCACGCTTACGAATTCAAGACTGGCGACTTGCCCGAAGGCGCAACGTTAAACCAACATGAGACTGACTTGGCTAACAAATACACCGACAGCCAACTGCAGACATACAAGGAATCGTACCGCCGCGATTTTGAGTTCTATAGCATCCTTACCGTGGCTTGGTATGGTTTGAACATTCTCGACGCATGTGTTGATGGGCATCTTTATTCATACGACATCAGCGACGACCTTAGCCTCAACGTTGACCCGTATCTTCGACCTATTGAGCCATCCATCAAGATGCCTCAATATGCCCAAGTCGGGTTATCTTTTAAGTTAAACTTTTAGTCATGAAAATTGCAATAATTGGATATGGAAAGATGGGCCATGAGGTAGAGAAAGCCGCCCTCGCCCGTCAGCATGAAATCGTCGTCACCATCGACAATCCCAAGGAATGGGAAGAACGCATCGAAAAGCTGAAACAGGCTGACGTTGCCATCGACTTCAGTCAACCTGACCAAGTGGTAGGCAACATCCACCACTGCTTCGACGTGCATCTACCCGTTGTTGTGGGCACCACAGCGTGGCAAGACCATTTCGAGGAAATCAAAAAGCGCTGCTTGGACGAAAAACAAAGCCTCTTCCATGCGCCCAACTTCAGCATAGGGATGAACATCGTGTTTCTGCTCAACAAACAGTTGGCAAAATATGCGGAAAAGTACGGTTACCAGCTCTCCATGGCCGAAACGCATCACATCCACAAACTCGACAAGCCTAGTGGAACCGCCGTGAAACTGGCGAACGATATCATTTCCGTCAACCAGAATTACAACAACTGGAGCATGGAAATGCCTGCCGAGCACACCTTATATATTAAAGTAACACGCGAAGGTGAGGTGAACGGCATCCACAGCGTTGCGGCCGAGTCGACCGCCGACAAAATCACACTCACTCATGAAGCCTTCAATCGTCAAGGCTTTGCCTTAGGTGCCCTTGCCGCTGCTGAGTTTTTAGTCGGCAAGACTGGCGTATTTGGAATGGAGGATTTGTTTGGGGATTAAAGGCCAAGACATCCTTTATAATAATCTGAGAAAATCATCGTTAACATAGAAAATCAAAATTAAATCATGTCACTGATACTATTCATTTTAATCGTTCCAGCACTGTTCACCATCCCGATTGCGTTCTGCTGGAAACAATTTGAGGCTGCTGGACAAAAAAGCTGGTACAGCCTCATCCCCTACTACAACATTTATATCATGCTGAAAATCATCGGCAAGCACAAGAAATTTTGGTGGTGGTTTTTCATCGTCTTCCCTTACATCAACATCTTCATGCTGCTGCTCATGCTCGTCGAACTGGGCAAGTGCTTTGGCCGATTCAAGATCTGGGAGGAAGGCATGGCTGCTCTTTTGCCTTTCATTTTCTTCCCCATCATCGCCAAGGACGACAAATACCAAGACCCTCTCACGACCACAAGACCTAAGAAATCGACTGCCCGAGAGTGGTTTGATGCCATTGTTTTCGCCGTGGTCGCAGCATTGATTATCAGAACATACGTTTTCGAAGCCTTCACTATTCCTACATCGAGTATGGAAAAGTCGCTTTGCGTCGGTGATTATTTGATTGTTAGCAAGATACATTATGGTCCGAAACGTCCTAACACACCGCTTTCGTTCCCCTTTGTGCATAACACTTTACCTGGAAGCAAGACTGCAAAGTCGTATGTGGAATGGATCAAACTGCCGTATCACCGTTATCCAGGAGTGTCGACGACGAAACGTTACGACCCCATAGTATTTAACTATCCTGCAGGCGACACGGTTTGCGACATCTTCCAAAGTAGCATCAGCTATTACGACCTTGTGCGCGAATATGGTCGTCAAAGGGTTTGGAACGACCACCAAAATTTCGGCAAAGTTATCAGCCACCCTGTCGACAAACGTGAGAACTATGTAAAACGTCTCATCGGTATGCCTGGCGACAGCCTGAAAATCGTTGACGGTGTAGTGTTTATTAACGGCGAAAAAGCTTTTGAACCTGAGAACATGCAGCACAACTACACCGTGGTGACTACCAATGGCGGTATCAACAAGCAAACTTTGGACAAATATAGTATCACTGAAGGTTACCGCACTGCTGATCCTAACACTTTCATCCTCAATATCAGCGCGAAGGTGGCAGATGAATTGATCAAGCTACCTTACATCACCTCAGTAATGCGCAATGTGCAAGCCCCAGGCGAAGGCACCAGTACCAGTCTCTTCCCCAACCGTCCCGACCTCTATCCTTGGAATGTGGACAACTTCGGGCCACTTTACATCCCTAAGAAAGGTGAGACCGTAAAACTGGATGTCAACACACTGCCTCTTTATGAGCGTATCATCCATGCCTACGAACTCCACGACCTGAAGGTGCAGGGCAACCAAATCTACATCGACGGCCAGCCTGCCAACAGTTATACTTTCGAGATGGACTACTACTGGATGATGGGTGACAACCGCCACAACTCCGCTGACTCGCGCTATTGGGGCTTTGTTCCTGAAAACCACATCGTTGGCAAGCCAGTGCTCGTTTGGCTTTCATTAGACAAGGAGAACGGAGGCATTCGTTGGAAGAGGATGTTTAGGATTCCGAAATAAGCATTTGGCTTTTGAACAAAAAAGACTGCCTTTAGGTGGTCTTTTTTGCGTTTTTTAACTATTTTTGCACTTCAATAATGAAGATTGAAAATGACTGCAGGAAACAACCGTAAAGAGAACACATTCAAGAAGAAGCAAGTTGAGCCCGAGATTGAAAACCCTTTGCCCGTTATAGTTGAGGACACCAACGTAAAGAAAGACAAAAAGGAAAAACCAAGCAAGGAAAAGAAGACATCCAAAGAATCTAAGCCACAGAAAGAGAAAAAAGAAGCTGGACGCCTTCAAAAAATCATCGGCATCCTGTTCCTCTGCTTGGCCGTTTTCTTGGGCATCGCCTTGATTTCCTACTTGGTAAGCTTTTTCAGCGGCCACCATCAAGAATATGGCTACCAAATCTTCAGCCAAAAAGTCAACATTGAGAACCGTACCGGAAGCTCCGGCGTTTTCTTGGCACAAACGCTCATCAAAGAATCGTTCGGCATCGGGTCGTTCTTCTTCGTTTATCTTTTGACAATCATCGGATTACGCCTTTTCGACACAACTAAAATAAACATGTGGAGCGTATGGAAATATGCTTTACTCAGCCTGATTTGGATGCCCTTGTTATTTGGATTCCTCTCTGGAGAAAAATGCGGCTTTTCCAATTGTGCCATTTTTGGAGGTGCAGTTGGGCTTTGGCTCAACAACCTTTTAGAAACCTATACAGGCTGGGTAGGTGTATTGCTCATCCTTATTTTCCTATTCTTAGTTTTTGCCGTTTACCAATTCAACCTTACGCTCAACTATTTCAGAGAGTTGCGTGAGAAACGCGAAGACGAGCGTCGTCATCAGGCGGCCCTTATCGCTGAGCAACGTATCAAAGAGCAAATCGAAAGAGAAAACAACTTCAAAACCGGTGGTGACGAAGACACCGACCACAATTTCAATGATGACGAAGACGAAGGGGCTAACTTGCCCCCGGTCACCTCATTCACCAAAGACACGTCCTTTGAAATTGTGACCCAAAACGACAACACCGACCAAATGCACAAAGACAACGTCCTCATCCATCCCAAAGACGAGCCTGATAAACAGGAAATCTCTTTAGAGCCATACGTTACAGCTACCAACGATTCAAAACCTCAGGATTACGTTATTCAAAAACCTGAAAACGAGTCCGAAAAGGTGGAATTGGTCATTGAAAACACACCTGCTGAAGAGACGGTTGAAAAAGGCAAGGACGTGGAACGTCACACCATCGATACACCTTTTGACCCACGATACGAACTTAAAGACTACAAGTTCCCCACCCTCGACATGCTCAACGACTACGGCGGCAAGAAATCTGAAATCAACAGTGAGGAATTAGAAGCCAATAAGAACAAGATTGTAGAGACCTTGGCCAACTATGGCATCGCCATCGACAAAATCAAGGCAACTATCGGCCCCACGGTCACCTTATATGAAATTGTCCCCGCGGCAGGCATCAGAATTTCTAAGATTAAAAACTTGGAGGATGACATCGCCTTGAGTTTGGCTGCCTTAGGCATTCGTATCATTGCCCCCATCCCAGGTAAGGGCACTATCGGTATCGAGGTGCCAAACAGCAAGCCTGAAACCGTTTCAATGCGTAGTGTGCTAAGCTCAGAGAAGTTCCAAAACTCTAAATACGCCCTACCTTGCGCCATCGGCAAGACCATTTCAAACGAGACCTATGTCTTCGACCTTGCCAAGATGCCTCACATCCTTATGGCTGGCGCTACGGGTCAAGGTAAGTCAGTAGGATTGAACGCCATTATTGCCTCATTGCTTTACTGCAAACACCCATCGGAGCTGAAGTTTGTCATGGTCGACCCGAAAAAGGTGGAGCTGACACTTTACAACCGCATTGAGCGACACTATTTGGCCAAACTCCCTGACTCAGAGGATGCTATTATCACAGATGTAAAGAAAGTGGTTCGTACACTTAACTCCCTGTGCATCGAGATGGACCAACGCTACGACCTCCTTAAAGCTGCCGAGTGCCGCAACATCATCGAATACAACGAGAAATTCAAGTCGCGCAGGCTATTGCCCACCGAGGGGCACCGCTTCCTTCCTTATATCGTGCTTGTCGTCGATGAGTTCGCCGACCTCATCATGACCGCCGGTCGCGAGGTGGAAGCACCTATAGCACGCATCGCTCAACTGGCCCGTGCCGTTGGCATCCACTTGATTATCGCCACACAACGCCCTTCCGTCAACATTATTACGGGTTCCATCAAGGCCAACTTCCCAGCCCGTATCGCCTTCCGCGTCATTTCCCAAGTCGACTCCAAGACCATCCTCGACCAAAGTGGCGCCAACCAGCTGATTGGTCGCGGCGACATGTTGCTATCCACAGGTAATGACCTGGTGCGTTTACAATGTGCCTTCATCGACACTCCAGAGGTTGAAGCTGTCACCGAATTCATCGGCAACCAACGCGGTTTTGCCGAACCTTTCTTGCTGCCTGAAGTACCTGAAGAAGAAGGTGAAGGTGCTGACATTGAAGACGATGGCGAACGCGACAGCCTCTTTGAGGAAGCTGCCCACATCGTGGTACAGACTCAGCAAGGCTCCACTTCCATGATCCAACGCAAGTTGAAACTTGGCTATAACCGCGCTGGTCGCATCATCGACCAATTGGAAGCCGCAGGCATCGTCGGGCCGTTCTCGGGCAGCAAGTCACGTGAGGTGAAAGTAACTTCTGAAGCTGCTTTGGAACAAATTTTGCGGGACATTTACAATAAAGACAACGGAATTTGAAAATGAAAACGAAAAACATCATCGCCTGTATCGCTTTTTTGTTTGCAGCACAGGCAGTTAGCGCACAAAACAATGCCGAGGCGTTTATCCGTCTCATCATCAACCAACTGAAGAGCCACAAGAACGTCGAGATGACTTTCAACTATCAAATCAGCCCCGACGGGAAAAACTTGGGCGAAACGGAAAAAGGCCATGCTTGGCTACAAGGAGAGTCCTATAAGGTTGAAATGACTGATCAACAGACTATTTCCAACGGCACAACCATTTGGACATACTTCGTTGACGCTGAGGAAGTCATGGTCAGCAATGCCAGCGAAGGCGCCGACAACACACCTTTGAAAGTCCTTACCTCTTTGGACGAAAACTATGTGGCCTCGCTCACAGGCATTGATGCCAATGGCATAGCCACCGTCGAGTTAGCTAATCCTGCAGGACAATATAAGCGTGTAACCCTGAAAATCAACACAAAAAAGGTTGAACTTAAAGGTGCTGACGTTTATTTCGAGGATGGCAACAAGTTTGTCATCACTGTGGAAGAAATGAAGTATGACCAGGAATTGGACGACAAATTCTTCACCTTCGACACCAAAAAACACCCTAATGTAGACTTGATTGATATGCGATGAGGCAATAAAATGCGATTGTTTTCGTATTACAAAACGGTTGCCGCAATATGACAGCCTTACAAACAACAATTCAACGAATCAACAATTTAACAACAATATGAATCTTCTTCAAATTCAACAAGCTGCCAATGATTTAGGTGCAGCAGCAGAAACCGTAACCCAACCCACTGAATTTAAACTCTCCATCCTTGAACTTGCCACCAAAGGCGGTTGGATCATGATTCTGTTGGCCGTCCTGTCCATCATTGCGGTCTACATTTTCATTGAACGTTACATTGCCGTTTCGCGTGCCACGAAATACGACAATGGTTTCATGGAACGCATCCGCGAATACATGAAAGACGGCAAACTCGACTCAGCCAAGGCGCTGTGTCGCGGCAACTCCACCCCTATTTCCCGCATGATTGAAAAAGGTATCTCGCGCATCGGCAGACCTTTGGGCGACATCAATTCGGCCATTGAGAATGTGGGTAACCTTGAAGTGGCACAACTGGAACGCGGCGTCAGCATCCTTGCCATGATTGCCAGTGCTGCCCCAATGATCGGTTTCTTGGGTACAGTCACGGGCATGATTCGTGCGTTCTACAACATGTCGATGGCGGGCAACAACATTGATATTGAGCTGCTGTCATCCGGCATCTACGAAGCCATGGTGACCACTGTCGGCGGTCTGATTGTCGGTATTATCGCCTATTTCTTCCATGCCATCATCTCGACAAAAATCCAAAAAGTCGTCAACTTGCTTGAAGGCAAAGCGACAGAATTTATGGATGTCTTGAACGAACCCGCCTAAAATCAGCGTATTATGGCCATAAAATCAAGAAATAAGGTCGAACCTACGTTCAACTCCTCGTCCATGTCGGACCTGGTGTTCCTGCTGCTGATCTTCTTCATGCTGACCTCGACTTTGGTCGCCCCAAACGCTATCAAGCTCATGTTGCCTTCGAGCAGCAGTAAGACCATGGCCAAGCAGACCGTCACGGTTTACATCAACGACCAATTCCAATACTTCGTTGACGAGACTGCCGCCGATGAAACCCAGCTCACTGACCTCATCAATGCTAAAATCGGCAACGACAATCAAGCTACCGTGGTGCTCCGTTCCGACAAAACTGTGCCTGTGCAATACATCGTCAACGTGATTGATGCCGTCAACGAAATCAACAACGCGACGAACAACAACCACAAAGTCATCTTGGCCACATCGCCAAAGAAATAGAATGTAATCATGAACAATAACGAAAAGAAAGACAGAGGCATTGCTATCGCAGGAACCATTGTGGTTCATGCTTTAGCAGTGCTCATCTTGTTTCTGATGGCCTTCAAGACTCCTCTACCCTTACCAGGTGAAGAAGGCGTTGAGGTCGACTTGGGCATGATGGACCAAGGCATGGGCAACATACAACCTGAGAAGCCTGCCATTCCACAAGCCGCTCAACCTCAGCAACAGACTGACAAGAGCAAGGAAGACATCGTCACGCAAAACAACGATGAAGCCCCATCGTTGGAAAAGCCCAAAAACACTAAGCCGAAACAAGAGAAACCTGCCGAAGAGCCTAAGCCTACCGTCAACCAAAGAGCATTGTTCAAAGGTAACAACAACCCACAGGCAGGCGGATCGGAAGGCATCACGGGACAACCTGGCGACCAAGGCAAACCTAATGGCTTGGCTGGCGTCAGACAATATGAAGGCAATGGTGGAAAAGGCAACGGAACTGGTTATGACCTCGGAGGTCGAGGGGCCAAGTCACTGCACCGCCCCAGCGATGATTTCAGTGAAGAAGGAATCATCGTTGTTGACATCTGGGTGAACCAAGCAGGACAAGTAACCCGTGCAGAGGTCTCCAACAAAGGCACTACACTAATCAATAGTGAAATGCGTCAAAAGGCCAAACAAGCCGCCTTGCGTTCCTCTTTTGCTTCCGACCCCAATGCCCCCGAAGAGCAGCATGGCACAATTACGTATACTTTTGTTATTAATCAATAACTATGACCTATAAAGAGACTCTTAACTGGATGTTTAACAAACTGCCTGTGTATCAACTCATAGGTGCAACAGCTTACAAAACAGGCCTCGACAATACCATCCAACTGCTCCAACTTCTGGACAATCCTCATCGCAACTTCAAATCGGTGCATGTGGCCGGTACCAATGGCAAAGGCTCCACTTCGCACATGTTAGCCTCAGTATTTCAAGAAGCTGGCTATAAAACAGGTCTCTACACCTCGCCACATCTCATCGACTTCCGCGAACGCATCCGCATCAATGGCGAGATGATTCCAGAAGAGAACGTAGTGCAGTTCATCGACACCTACAAAGACAAGTTTGAGGCCATGGAGCTCTCCTTCTTTGAGATGACCGTGGGCATGGCTTTCGATTATTTCTCAAAGGAAAAGGTCGACGTCGCAATCGTGGAAGTGGGCATGGGCGGACGGTTGGACTCCACCAACATCATCACGCCTGAACTCAGCATCATCACCAACATCGACTTCGACCACATGAAGTTTTTGGGCGACACACGGGCCAAAATCGCATACGAAAAAGCTGGAATTATTAAGCCAAGCATCCCTGTGGTGATTGGCGAGACCCATCCCGAGACTGAACAGGTTTTCATCGACAAAGCCAAGGAATGCAACAGCCCCATCTATTTCGCCGACCAAATCTTCGACTGCGACAAAATCCATATTGATTCCAACACCGAACAACAATTCGATGTGTGGAAAAACAGCGAGCTCTATATGGAAGCGCTTGAGATTCCGTTGATGGGCAATTACCAAAAGAAGAATCTCACCACAGTAATGTGTGCCCTTGACCAATTGCGCGGCAATTTCCACCTTTCGGATGACGACATCCGTGATGGCATCTCCAAAGTAATCCGCAACACCCACCTCATGGGGCGCTGGCAAATCCTTTGCAAAGACCCGCTCACCATTGCAGACACGGGACATAATGTGGCCGGCATCACAGAGGTCGTACTGCAACTATCCGAAATGCAATACGGTAAGCTGCATTTTGTTTTAGGCATGGTCAATGATAAAGATATTGACAGTGTGCTACAGCTTTTACCACACAATGCCGAGTATTATTTCTGCAAAGCAGACATCCCCAGAGGTTTGGATGCCAATATCCTGGCTGAGAAGGCATTCGACATGGGCTTGCGTGGCCAGGTGTACGAATCCGTTAGCCACGCTTACCGTTCAGCAGTCAACAATGCACATTTCGGCGACGTCGTCTTCATCGGTGGAAGCAATTTCACGGTGGCGGAGGTAGTGTAAACGAATTATTCTTACCTTTGCGCCAATTATACAAATCGACGAAGTTAAATCTGCGTTGCATGTCTGGCAAAAGGATCCATATTCTCTTCGCGTTTTTCGTGGTCATTTTTATGTCCTCGTGCGGCATCAACCGTTTTATCCCTGAAGGGAAAAGTCTGGTGCAGAGCAATAAAATCGTCATTGAAGGCAAAAAGACCCAGATTAGCAAGTCGGGGCTGTCAAACTACATCACCTTAAAGCCCTACAAGAACACCTTCCAAACCAAGATTCCCAATTGGATTTACTTCAAATGGGAACGAAATCCGAACAGCAAGTTTTGGATATGGCTAAACGACAGATTCGGAAGAGAGCCCGTTTATTATGATGCGACAGGTGCCAACAATTCGACCACACAAATGATGCGTTATCTAGACAATGTCGGATATTTCCATTCCAAAGTGACCCACACAGTGAAAACCCGAAGTAAACGATCGAAAATAACTTACCACGTCTACCCTACCAACCCTTATACCATCAACGACATAAAGTATGTAATCAACGACTCCTTGATTAGGAGCTACATCATGCGCGACAGTGTCAAATTCGATATCAACAAAGGGGATATCTATAATGCCTATTCCCTCAACGATGTGCGCGAAATCATCACTGAACGGATGAAAAACTCAGGGTACTACTTTTTCAACCGCGATGACATCTTTTTCGAAGTGGACAGCAATTACCTGAACCACAGTCTGGCCATCACCATGCGACTGAAAGACAACAAGCCTTCCTACAAAAAGTATTATATTAAAGACATCAGCATCTATCCCGACTTTAATGTTTTCAAGATGAACGAAAAACCCACCGATTCCGTTTCACTCACCGTTGAGGCAGGATATAGAAGACGGAAAAACGTTTGGGATTTCTACTATTTTGAAACACCTCAAGTGACACCCCAGACCTTCAATCAATCCATCCACATCATTGAAGGGCTTCCATACAACCTGAGAAGTGTTACCAGCACGTACAGGGCTTTGGGCAACTACAAACTATTCCGCAACGTCAATATAGAATTCGACACCATTTCAAGCAAATCGCAAGACTCACTCAACTTGTTGAATTGCCGTATCACCATGCAGCAGAATGACCGCCATTCTTTCACGTTACAGGGCGAAGGCACTAACTCGGGCGGAGATTTGGGCGTCAAAGGCAGTTTGTCGTATGCCAACAAAAACATTTTCCACGGAGCTGAGACTTTTCAGCTCAGCCTTAAAGGAGGCTTTGAGGCACAAAAAATATTGGGAAACGAAGAGTTAGAAAGCGAAAAAAACATTTTCAACACCTGGGAACTTGGCCTAACAGCAAGTCTAATCTTTCCAAAATTCTTAGGGCCTTTCTCCTCTTTCACTTCTGCCCGCGACTATCCACCCACCACATCCATTTCTTTAGGTGTCAACACGCAAACCAGATACTACTATTCGCGCTTCATCTCAACTGCATCCTTTAGCTACGATTGGAAGAGCAACTACAGACTTGGGCAAACTCTCTCGCCTATCCAACTCAACAGCGTGAAGATTTATAATATCAATCCCACCTTTCAGGCCTACCTCGACGCTGAGACTAGCCAACGAAAAAAAGCCCAATACACCAGCCACTTGATTTTAGGCACTCAATATTCATTAGTATACAACACGCAGCGTATCAACCAAACGGGTAGTTTCTTTTATATTCGTTCCGATTTTGAATCGAGCGGAAATCTGCTCTCACTTCTCAACAACACCAAACTCGTCACTACCAGCGATGACGGTCACCATGAGTTATTCGGCATTCGTTATGCCCAATATCTTAGGGGTAGTTTCGACTTCCGCCAACACTTCAATCTTGGGGAAGACTTATGGTTTGTCATGCGACAATTTGTCGGCATCGGCTTCCCCTACGGCAATTCGGCAGACTTGCCTTTTGAGCGCAGTTTCTATGGAGGCGGTGCCAATGGACTGCGCGGATGGCTTTACCGAACCGTAGGTCCTGGAGGCTATGTCCCCGTTTCCGACGACATCGAAAAAACCGGTGATATACAATTAGAGTTCAACGCAGAATACCGGTTCCCCATTTACAATATTGTCAACGGTGCCTTTTTTGTTGATGTCGGCAACGTTTGGACCTACCATCCCAATGAATCCATGCCTGACGCCGAATTCAAGTTCAACACTTTCTACAAGCAATTGGCCGTCGATGCGGGTATTGGTTTCAGATTAGACGTTTCTTTCCTCATTCTCCGCTTCGACATAGCTTACGCCATGCGCAACCCCTATAGAGACGCAAGCGGAAGTTACTGGCGATTCAACAACGGTGTATTAGGGAACCTCTACAACATAAGACTCCAAGCTGGAATTGGATACCCCTTTTAATCATGTTGAGCCGCAGCGAGCTATACGGAAAACTGATACAGTCTTTTGGCTTCAAACCCACCGATGGACAGGCCGTTGTGATGTATCATCTTTCAGCCTTCTTACTTTCACAAAAAGAGAACCCCACCTATATCCTAAGAGGTTATGCAGGTACGGGTAAGACCACTTTGGTGAAGACCCTGGTGAAGACTTTACCTAGCATAGGGATGAGATATGTACTGATGGCTCCAACGGGAAGAGCCGCCAAGGTGCTAAGTAGCTATTCAGGACAAGACGCCAGCACCATACACAGAAGGATTTATCAGGCAAAGAGCTTCCCCGATGGCAGCATCCGCATTGCGAGAGCTGAAAACAAGTACAAAAACGCACTATTTATTGTTGACGAAGCTTCCATGATTGGTGAGCAAAAGGAATTCGGCAGTTCCAGCCTGTTGGATGACCTTTTAAGCTACGTTTTCAGCGGAGAAAACTGCAGACTGCTGCTGATCGGCGACACGGCGCAGTTACCTCCAGTGGGGAGCAACAGGAGTCCTGCCTTGGACTGCGAGTATCTGAAAGCTGAATTTCCCATCACCGTCGCCACATACGAACTCACCGAGGTTAAGCGACAAGCCTTGGAATCGGGCATATTGTATAATGCGACCGATGTCAGGCAGCTACTCAGTCAGAACCTGTACGAATACAGTTTGCCTTTATTCCATCTGAAAGGTTTTGATGACATACAGAAGATTGAGCCCGAGACCTTTGAGGAAATGCTGCACAATGTCTTCGCCAACACTTCCGACAACGAGGCCGTCATTGTCTGCAAGTCAAACAAACGAGCCAATCTATTCAACCAGGCCATTCGTGGACGCATTCTTAACATTGAAGGCGAGATTGCAACGGGTGACAAGTTAATGGTAGTGAAGAACAACTATTATTGGACGGAAGGCAACCCTGACATAAATTTCATTGCCAATGGCGACATGGCCGAAATCAGGAAAATCAAGCACTTTGACGAGATGTACGGTTTCCGTTTTGCCGATGTGGAACTCAGTTTCACCGACTATCCAGACGCACCCAATGTAGAGGTAAAGATCCTTTTGGATACCTTGAACAGCAACAGTCCTTCGCTAACAGAAGAGGAAAACAGACGTCTCTTTAGCGCGATCGAAGAGGATTACATGGACATCCCTAACCGCAGGGAGCGATACAAGGAGATGAAGAAGAATCCTTGGTTCAACGCCTTGCAGGTGAAATTCGCCTATGCCCTCACTTGCCACAAAACCCAAGGCGGGCAATGGAACAGTGTATTCATTGATTCGTCTTTGAACCAGAAGGAAACGCTTGATGTGGAAGACTTACGCTGGTTATACACTGCCTTGACACGTGCACAGGAACGGGTGTGTTTTGTGAATTTCAAGGAGGAGTTCTTTGAGGAGGACTAATACTCAGAAAAGCCCATCTAAAAACAGAACAGCCCGCCAGCGTTTGCTGACGGGCTTTCCGTTGTGGGTGGGCGGCGAACTACTTTCCCACGGTCTCCCGCAGTATCATCGTCGCGGCGGGGCTTAACTTCTCTGTTCGGAATGGGAAGAGGTGCGCCCCCGCGCCATAGCCGCCACTTGTCTCT
>JAFWRA010000215.1 GCA_017508895.1 Bacteroidales bacterium | reverse complement strand
TGGGAGCCTGGACAGCCCAACCAGAATAGCTGGTATATCTTTGTCTATGGCTATCATGATGCGGAAGGAGAAGAACTTGGTAACCCATCCTTTATGATGACAGACTTGACACCAGGCTCCGAATTTCAGGCCCAGATTAGCGGCTCTTGCACGGGAGGTGACGGTGGTAGTGAATCCATCTGGGTGGAGTTCTCAACCGATGACTACGACCATCTCACCGTGAACGACGAGGATGAGTTGAATTCTAATGTGGTTATCATTGGCGACTATTGCGGTAATCAGAATAACATGTCGGAGACGCAATTTGTCATCCCAGCTGAGTGGCTGACAGATATGCAATACAGCACCATCAAAAAGATGAGCTTTTATTGTGGAGACAGAGTCAACTCGTGGGGTAATGCCGAATTCCGAGTCTATCTGACGGAAATTGATGAATCCAACTTTAGCAGTTATTGTGGTAACGGTTTCGTTGATTGGAACGATATGTCACAGTTCTATCAAGGCTCGCTAAGCATCGATAATAACCATGTGATGACCATCGAATCCCAGTCAGGCTACAGCTATCATTATACGGATGGCAACCTGGTGGTAGGCATCAAGCAGTACCAAGTTGGCTCTTATTGCCAAGATTTGGAATGGCTTGGTGGAAGCACTACTGTACCACAGGCCCTTTATGAGCCTATGGGTGATGACCCACAATGTGAACTATTCATCCCCGAAGTCACTTTTACCTATGAGGTAGACCAGTACGATCCGCCCACCGAGTTCATGGCCTATCCCACGAGCAGCAACGAGGTGTACTTCGGCTGGATGCCCTGCGAAGAGGCCACTGCGTACGAAATCGAGGTTTCGGAAAGCCCTGATTTTGGCGAAATCTATGATCAACATCTTGTCGGTCTGACAGGATATGAATACACTTGGGTAGACTATGATCTTTTGGAGCCAGACAATACCTATTTTGCCCGAATCCGCGCGCTTTATCAGCGTTATGGCGTTGTCTATGGCAGTAGCTGGTCGGAGAGCGTGGAGTTCATGACGCTGGATGCGTGCCCTATTCCTACCGACCTGACTGCCACAGAGGTAGGCAACCTTATCGTTGAGCTGGATTGGACCGAGACTGGCGACGCCACCGAATGGGTAATCGCCTTCCAGGCGGACGGCGAGATAGGTGAAAGGTACCTTAACACTTATCATCACCCCTATTATCTAGAAGCACCTTATCTCGAGCCTGGAACTACCTACACCGTGAGGATACATCCACTTTGCCCTAACGGAGGCTTTGTCTTTTGTGAGCCCATCACCTTCACCACCTCCAACAACATTGACTTCGCCGACCAAAACGTGAAGGCACTATGCGTGGCCAATTGGGACAACGACGACGATGGCGAGCTGAGCTTCGCCGAGGCCACCGTGGTGACAACATTAGGCGATGTGTTTAAGAACAAGACCAATATCACTTCGTTTAATGAGTTGAAGTTTTTCACTGGACTCACAACAATAAACAACAATGCATTTTATAATTGTAGTCAACTCAGATCTGTCATTGTTCCTAATGGGGTGACAACACTTGAAAGCTATGCGTTCCAACTCTGCACCAGCCTCGTGTCTGTCACTTTACCGACTACACTTACGGAGATAAAGAGCAATGTCTTCAGAAATTGCAGTGCGCTGACAGCCATTGAATTCCCTGAAGGATTGACCACAATTGGGGAGTATGCTTTCTATGGATGCACCGCTCTGATCTCAATCTTCATACCTGCATCGGTGACAACGCTCACCAATAATCCTTTCGCGAAAACCAATTTAAGCTACATTTATGTGGATCCCGCGAATACGGTTTTCGACTCACGCGACGATTGCAATGCCATTATTAATAAAACCTACAACCAGTTGGTTGTAGGCTGCAAGAACACGGTCATCCCAAGTACGGCTCTTAGAATTTGGGACTATGCTTTTAGGGAATGCGTGGGATTAACCTCCATTTACATTCCTGAAAACATCAAATACATCTATGCTTATGCATTCTATAATTGCTCGGAACTGACCAGTGTCAACATTCCCAGTCAGGTGACGAAAATCTATTTGTGTTCATTCTATGGCTGTTCGGGCCTCAGCTCGATAACCATACCCTCGGGGGTTACGGAAATCGAACAGTCCGCATTTAAAGGTTGCACGGGCCTTACGGAGATAACGGTCCTTGCTAGCACTCCGCCTACCATTGGGGTGACTGCCTTCGCAAATGTTGACAAAACCATCCCCGTCTATGTGCCCTGCGAGAGCCTTGGAGCCTACCATGACGCCGATGGTTGGAGCGACTTCTCGAACATGATTGATCCCTGCATTATCAATTTCGCCGACCAAAACGTGAAGGCCCTCTGCGTGGCCAATTGGGACACCAGTGGCGATAGCGAATTGAGCTTCGATGAGGCCGCCGCAGTGACGACATTAGGCGAAGTGTTTAAGAACAATGATGACATCACAACATTCAACGAGTTGCAGTATTTCACGGGTTTGACAATCATCGTTGATCATGCATTTGGTGGTTGTGGCAATCTGACTTCCGTCGTCATCCCAGTCGGGGTAACCAGCATCGGTACAAGCGCCTTCAGCTATTGCCCCAATCTTACGACGGTCGTCCTGCCTGAGGGCGTGACCAGCATTGGCAATTACGCTTTCATGAACGACGCTCTCTTGACTAGTGTTGATTTCCCTGAAAGCTTAACCACTATCGGTTTGCAATCCTTCGACCATTGTACCAGTTTGACCTACCTCTTTATCCCCGCTTCGGTAAC
>JAFWRA010000214.1 GCA_017508895.1 Bacteroidales bacterium | reverse complement strand
TGACGCCGCCGTTGTAACCGTTAGCGTAAGCATAGTGGTTGCCTTGGTACTGACTTACAGTCCATGGCTTATTGCCTTCAACAGTAACGAAGGTCCAGCCATTCATTTCACCTTCCCAGTCTTGGTTGAAGATGGTGACCATGGTACCTCCGCCGCTTTGGATGGTGTAAGTCGCACTGGCGACGTCGCTGTTATTGTAGCCGACCTTCTCCGCATATGCCCAAATTGTCACGCTTTCCTCCACGGCGATGGCTTCGGTGTATTCTGTCCAAGGACCGTTTTCTGATACTGTGCTGTAATAGATGGTAGCACCGTCGGTTGCGCATGTGATGCTCACATTCTGCGCTTCAGTATAAGTGCCTGCTGCAGGCGAGAAGGTAGGTGTGGCCACCGTAGGAGTAGGTGGGACGGGCGGCTCACCGCCTTCAGTCTTCACGAAGAGGTCGAGATAGAAGTTGTAACCACTGTTGTTGAAGTTGTTGGTGTGGTACGGGCCGAAGTTGTGGTTGCTGTTTAAAGCAAAATGTCTAACAGGGTTGTTCACGTTGCTGATGAGGAAGCCGGAGTAGTTGGGCACCATGGCTTCTTCGTCAGCTGTGCCAAACTCGATGGTCCACTCGGTGTTTACGTCTGTGGCGAAGTTGGTGCTAGTGGAGTAACCAATGAGTTCGCCAGCGGCGTTGGTGAAGGTGTAGCCGTTGTCCGTCACTCCCACAATCCAATAGTAGCTGGTTTCTTCATCGACGATGGAGGCGGGCAGGACTTCGTTTTCGTTAGCTGTGGCTGAGGTGAACAGCACGCCAGTGGGTTTGCCCGACGAGGTGTTGCTCATGGCGTAATAGTCGGTGGCATTTTCGTCGAAACGTGCGGCGAAGATTACATAGCTGCCTGAAGTGAGGGCACTCAAGTCGTTAATGCGGACATAGTTGCCATCTCCTGGGGTAGGTGGAGTAGGTGGGTCGGGAGGAGTGGGAGTGCCTCCAGTAACAGTGCCCGTGATGCTTACAAACAAGGTGTCGGCATCAGGTGAAGCAATGGCAATTTGTTCGTCATAGGTGCCGCCTTCAAGGCCAGCTTTCATTCTAACATAAATGTTGAGGTTGTCGAAATGATTGGTCTCGGGAATGTAAATCATCGCTGGATTCTCGGGGAAGAAGCCTTCGCCAGCAAATGTGGAAACTTCAAAACTCTCAGTGGGATAGACACTGACGTTGCCAACCAAGTAGTTGCCTTCGAGAACGAAGCTGGCAATTTCGGAGGGACCGCCGCTTTCGTAGTCGTAGGTCAGACCGCTTATTGAGTTCGGGTTGGCTGTCAGGATGGGCTGATGACCGAACGTCACGTCATCGGCGCTGGCGATTCGAAGCTGTGGGGTATTGTAGCATCCGATAACACCTGTGACGGTCACCTCATCACCTTGCGCTAAGCCTTCCACGATAGGCATGAGATAGATGTTGAGGCTGTTGCCCTCTTGGTTGATGACTGTGGTTCCGCTTGGGTTGATAGCGCCGATAATGGCCTCCTCAATCTTCACTCGGGTGGACTGCAGCAGGTTGACACCGCCGAAGTCACTGTTGATTTCAGCAATGGTCTTTACTGCCAATGGCAGGGTGTTGTTATGGGAGAGTACCGAGAATTCGTCGACATTGCTTCCGTTGATGCCGGATAGCTCGACGAGACCTTTATAAACGGTCTTGCTACCATAGGCGCGCACATTGTCACCCACGGCAAGACCACTGGGAACGGTGTTTGAATTGAGGTAAAGGTCGATGCCAGCAGTCTCGTCTTGGATATAGACATTGCGACCGTCAATAAAGATGACGGTGCCTTCCACCTGTGCAAATTGGCCGTTGTCCAAGGCGCGGGCCTCGGCAATCGTCATGGTAACGACAGGTATTTCGTCGACCATGCCGGAAAGAGCAATGTTGTGACTGAGGCCGCCCGAAACGATGGTCAAGTTGCCCGAATAGTTTCCTACTTCCAGTCCGGCTTTCAATCTGACGTAAACTGTAGTCTCATTCAACGTGCCTCCGATAGGTGAGAGTTCATCTGTGTCAAAATAGCCGTTTTCAGGATTTATGCTCAACTGGTAGTTTTGAGGAGCAGTCAAGGTCACGTCATCAGTAAGGTTAACACCAGAAATGGTGAAATTTTTTGGAGCCGAAGGACCCTCGCCGTATGTATATCTGAAATCGTTGAGCTCGGTTACGGAAACAGTTAACTCTGGGTCAGGGATGACTGGTGTTTCGCTCAATACGACATCGGATGCGTATGCGACTCTGATTTGTGCGGCATTGAAATAACCGACCACGCCAATGACATCAACCTCGTCGCCTTCTTCGATGTTGGTCAATTCGGGAACTTTATAGATGTTGATGCTGTTTTCACCTTGCGTAAGAGGGGTGTTGCCGCTGGTGTTGATGGCACCGATGGTGGCTTCCTCGATCTTTACACGGGTGCACTGCAGGGCATCGGCACCGCCTTCATTGATTTCAGCGATGGTCTTAACAACGAGGGGCAAGGTGTTACCTGATGAAAGAATGGCAAATTCATCGCTATTGCTACCGTTTATGTTGCTTAATTCAGCCAAGCCGTTGTAATTGGCGCGTTTGCCGTAGGCTTGCACCATGTCGCCAAGCGCCAACTCGGAAGGGACGGTATTGTTGTTGAGGAAAAGACAAATGCCTCCTGTGGCATCTTGGATGTAGACGTTACGTCCATCGACGAAGGTCACGATGCCTTGCACCAAAGCGTATTCATTAACGGCTAAGGCTCGTGCCTCGGCGATGGTGATGAGGTTGGTGATGGAATAGGTTGCGGTGGCCACTGGACTGGGCTGATACCCCGTCTTCCACGCTTTTGCTTTAACTGTAGTGGTTACATTAATGGACAAAGGGGAATTATAGACAGGGCTTTCTTCGGTTGGAGTAGTGCCATCAGTAGTGTAGTGGATGGTAGCACCTTCCGTCTCGCAACCAATGGTGACGTTTTGAGGCTCATAGTAGACTCCCGATTCAGGATTGAAGGTCGGCACGGCTACGTATTGTTGAGGAGCGCCTCCTGACGAATAAACCACATTGATTCCTTTGATACGGCGGTGGCCTGAAGTGCCTCCAATGGTGAAGGTGACTTCTGATTCGCTGCCCGTCCATGTCGGGGATTCGAAAGATCCGACTTCGGTAATAATTTCGTTGCTACCGTCTCCTGAGCCAAAGGTAAGGGTGATGGAGTTTAGTGTGCCTGTGGAAGATACGACGAAATTGTTTCCTCCGTATGCACGAATGGCAGCGCCGGTATTGTAATACTTTGGGCCGTTGTTTCCAGAGGCTTTGTTGAACATGACGGTGACGTTTTCATCAATAGTGATGAGAACTCCATCCATGTCTTGAGAATTTTCATACCCTTGTTCGGAAAAGTCGATGGAGGCTTCAGTTCGCAGCTGACCCCATAGCGACATCCCCGTCAACAGCAAAAACGCTGTCAACATTAATGTAAAAGTTCGTTTCATTTGATAAGATTTTAATTATTTGATACTTAATTATTTAATCCGAAACAAAGCCTATATTAGACAAATTCCAAAATTAGGAAAATGTCTTTGATTGGATTGTTGGGATAACAATAAGTTATCAACAACTTTTCAACATGGGTTGTTGATAACTAAATGTAAAAAAGTATGATTTAATGTGGAAGGGCGATGCTTATTCCACCATGATTTTCAGGATCTCGACGTCGGTCTCCTTCATGCCGTTGCGCCCCAAACGACCGATGTGGTCGATGGTCTCTTCCACGTCTCTGCCGATGATGCCGTCGCCACCAAGGAGGTTGTCGTCTTGCTTGCTCATTTCGTAGCCGAGGATGCCTGCTTCTACCGAAAGGGCGATTTTGCCCGCACAGGAAGGTTTGGCGCCGTCGCAGACGATGCCAGCAGCGATGCCCAAAGCATTTTCTAAAGTGTGCTCGATGATATGGAGCGGCTCACCCATGAGGTAGGCAATGCCACAGCCAGAGGCGCAGCCTGCACTGACGGCACCACAATAAGCGGAAAGTCTGCCGATACCCGTCTTCTGGTGAATGGCCACAAGGTTAGATAAAGCCACGGCGCGATAGACACGGTCATCATCAATGTGGTATTCCTCAGCGTAAGCGAGGATGGGAAGGCTGACGGTCATGCCTTGGTTGCCACTGCCTGAGTTGATGATGACGGGCATCTCGCATCCGCTCATCCTGGCATCAGAACCAGCTGCTGCCCAAGCTCTTGCTTTGATGCGAACATCAGTGCCGAAACTCATGATGGTGCTGCCGATGTTGGCACCCCAGTTGTTGTTGAGGCCTTCCATCGAAATGGCCTTGTTGCATTCAATTTGTGGTTGGATGATGGGCTTAAGGTCTTCGATATCCACCGTGTTAGCAAAGTCAAATATGCTCTTCATGTTGAGGCACTTGCGGTCGGTGAGCTTGGTGGCACCCGAGTCGGCATAGCCTGAGTCAAACAGCACCTGGTCGTCTTTCTCCATCTTCACGATGTTGGTGTGGAACCCTGCGATGCGCACGCTGGCGGAGTGCTCCTCATTATATAAGGTGACAGTGACGTCAAGTTGGGCGATGACATTCAACGGGATGATGGTCATCAGCGTGTTTTCCAAGAAATCAGCGATTTCTTTTTTCTGTTCTGGAGTCACTTCTGCTATGACCTCCAAGGCTTTCTTGGGGTTGCCGGCCACGATGCCTGCAGCGACAGAGGCTTTCAGGCCTTTCATGCCCTTGGTGTTGGGCACGATGACGCTTTTCACGTTCTTGATGATGTTGCCGCTAGCCTTGATTTCCACGCGTTTGGGCATTTCGCCAAGGATTTCATGCGCTTTGGCGGCAGCGTAGGCCAGACAGATAGGTTCGGTGCAGCCCATGGCGGGCACGAGTTCCTCTTTCAGAATGCTCAGATAGGAGGTATATAAACAATCGCTTTTGTCCATATTCAAGTATAATTTTCGGCAAAAATACAAAATAGGTGCAAAAACATTACACAAGAAATAAGTTTTTCGAATTTTTTTCCCCGAATGTTATGAAATTAAAATTTTTTGTGCGTTTTCTCTTGCTAGCAAAAAAAATATCACTAACTTTGCCACATTCTTACGAATCAAACCTATTGTTGAATAAAAAGGACAACTATGAACAATGACAATTTCGAAACCTCTTTGAAGGCATGGAATGAAAATGAAAAAGCTGCCAACGAACTCATCAACATCGTTGGTAGATTGTGGTACGACAAGTCAGTGGAGCTCATTATGTTGCGTTCGCTGTTGGTCAACCGCGGTTCGGGAAAGATCCTGAACAAGCATCTCCGTGCATCCACTGTGTTGAACAAGCCAGTGCGTGTGCAGGACTCGTTACTCATCGCCAAGGCCCTTCTTGCCGAGAATCTGGCTCCCGCCCGTATCGACCTTGGTCGTCTCAATTCGGAGTGGACGGATGAGAAAGAAAAGTACAATAACAACGTGACCGCCTTTGTGCGCGACAAACTCAACTACATCATCGACGCCAACCCGCGCAGCAACAAGGTGCAGGACGTTATCCTCTACGGTTTCGGTCGTATCGGTCGTATCCTTTGCCGTGAAATGACAGAAATGGCTGGCCGCGGCGATGCACTCCGCGTCCGTGCTATTGTCACCCGTAAGAACTCACCCGAGGATATCCTGAAACGTATCAACCTGTTCCGTACTGATTCAGTGCATCGTTACTTCCATGGTGTTTGCACCCCCATCGAGGGTGAAAATGCCATGATGGTCAACGGCCAGAAGATCCTCTTCCTTGAAAGCAAGAATCCCGAGGACCTCGATTACACGCAATATGGTATCAACGATGCCTTGCTTATCGACAACACGGGTGCCTTCCGTGACAGAGAGTCACTGTCGCGTCACCTGCAAGCCAAGGGCGTAGCCAAGGTATTGCTTACCGCTCCAGGAAAGGGTGACATCCCGAATGTGGTGTATGGTGTCAACCAAGACACACTCGACCTCGACAACGAAACCATCTTCTCTGCCGCTTCTTGCACCACCAACGCCATCGTTCCTGGGTTGGAAGTCATGCTGAAGAACTTCGGCATTGTGAAGGGTCACATCGAGACCATCCACAGCTACACCAACGACCAGAACCTGCTGGACAACTACCACAAGAAAGAGCGCCGTGGTCGTTCGGCCCCGTTGAACATGGTTATCACCGAGACGGGTGCTGGCAAGGCCGCTGCCAAGGCTATTCCCGAACTGAAGGGCAAACTGACGAGCAACGCCGTTCGTGTGCCTACGCCTGATGTCTCCTTGGCAGTGCTCGCCCTCGACCTTGAGCGCGAGACCACCGTTGAGGAAGTCAACGAAGCCTTCCGTAAGGCTTGCTTGGAGGGCAACCTCATTGAGCAGATCCGCTTCAGCAGCAACACTGAGTTCGTCAGCAGCGACGGCATCGGCGATAGCTGCGCCTGCATCTTCGACGCCCCGGCCACCAAGGTCAGCGAAGACGGCAAAACCGTGATTCTGTATCTGTGGTACGACAACGAGTTCGGCTACAGCAACCAAGTGGTTCGCCTCGCCCGCCACATCGGCCAGGTGAAGAGCTATCGTTACTATTGATTCAGTACTTTCACTGAAAAAGTAGTTTTGTCAAACGAAAAAGTGTCCTTCGGGACACTTTTTTTCGTATTTTTGCCGCCTTATTTGCAAATTAAAACCCAATGAACAATAAAAACACCCTAATTGGTTTTATCCTTATCGCGGCCATTCTCTTTGGCTGGATGTATTTTATGACACCTTCGAAGGAGCAACTGGCTGAGCAACAGCGTATTCAAGACTCTATCCGACAAGCACGGCTTGAGCAGATGGCCTTGGATTCGCTTCGTGAGGCCGAACGTCTACGGACGGATGTTAAATTGGCTGTCCTGCAATCAGACACGATTCAGCTGGAAGGTTTGGACTCGCTGAGTAGAGCCCAACTTGTGCAAAACACCCTTCGCGACAAATACGGTGTCTTTGCTGTTGCTGCCGATGGCGCGGAACAGACTTGGACTATCGAGAACAAGCTGCAAAAGCTGACCTTCACCAACAAAGGCGGTTTCTTGAAGCAGGTGGAGCTGAAGGAATACAAGACTTACGACTCGCTGCCACTGATTTCCTTCGACCCAGAGACGGTGAAGTTTGACCTTTCGTTCTTTGCGCAAAACCGCATCGTCAACACCTCGCAGTTCTATTTCCAACCCTACATGAACGGACGTCCTTACACGGGCGGCGACATGACGGTTAGGGAAAACGACAGCATCGTGTTCGCTTTGCGTCTGCCTACCGACAATGCGAGCCAATACCTCGAATATGTCTACACGATTCGTTACGACAACTATATGATGGACTTCGACGTCCGCACAGTTGGACTGAAGGACGTGATTGCCACCAATGCCGACTACATGACCATCGATTGGTCTGTAGACCTGATGAAGCAAGAAAAGAGCACCGACCGTTTTGCTGGTGAATCGGTCTACTACCGCTCGCTGACCGACAAGGACGTCGACCATCTCAACGAACAGAAAGATACCGAACAGACGGTGAACAGCAAACTAAAATGGGTGTCGTTCAAGCAGCGTTTCTTCTGCAACGTGATTGTAGCCAAAAATGAATTTGAGAATGCCCGCATGGCCACGCAGACCCTCAAGTCGAATAACCCGCGCTACTTTAAGTCGATGTCGGCCAATATCGAGGTGCCCTACGATATGAGGGCTGAGACCAATGTCATCCCGATGCAGCTCTATTTCGGTCCCAACCACTTCAAGACCTTGCGTAGCTATGGCATCGGTTTGCAGGACCAAATTAACTTGGGTAACTTCTTCTTAATCAAGTGGATTAACTATGGTGTCATTGCAGTGTTCAATTGGCTGAGCAGCTACGGCTGGAACTACGGTATCGTCATCCTGATTCTTACCATCCTCATCAAAACCTTATTGTTCCCCTTGGCGTTCAAGTCCTACAAGTCATCCGCTATCACCCGCGTTTTGAAGCCTGAGATGGAAGCCATCAATGCGAAATACCCCAAGGAAGAAGACGCCATGAAGAAACAGCAGGCCGTGTTGAACCTGCAAAAGCAAGCCGGTGTGAGTCCCGCTTCGGGATGCTTGCCAGCCTTGCTGCAGTTCCCCATACTTGTCGCCATCTTCCGTTTCTTCCCTGCCAGTATCGAGTTGCGTCAGCAGCCCTTCCTTTGGGCCGACGACCTCTCGACCTACGACAGCATCATTGAGTTCCCGAAGTTCCTCGGCATGGATCACCTCAGTCTGTTCACGATTTTGATGACCATCACCACACTTATCTATACCTATGTGAATAATAAGCAGATGGACTACTCGAGCAACCCGCAGATGAAGCCGATGAAGTGGATGATGTATCTCATGCCCATCATGTTCTTCGCCATCTTCAACAACTACTCTTCGGGATTGAGCTACTACTACATGCTGGTCAACATCATCACCTTCATCCAGATGTTCATCTTCCGCAAGATGATTGACGAGGATAAGGTGCGTGCCACCATCGAGGAGAACAAGAAAAAGCCTCAGAAGAAATCCAACTTCATGAAGCGTCTTGAGGAGGCACAGAAACAACAGGCCAAGTTGCAACAACAACAAAAGAGACGTTAACCATGGAAAACAAGCTCGAATTATTCCTGAAAGCCATCCTGGAGACACGCAAGGTGTGGCTGCTTGAGGCCAAAGAAGGCTTTTTTGCCATGCTGGAAGACGGAGACGGCGAACCTTATATCCCGTTATGGGAGTCAGAGGCATTGGCTGCCGGGTCAGCCCAAGGCGACTGGGAAGGCTATACGGTGACGGACATGGGTTTCTCGGAATTGCAGCAATGGTTGAAAGAGTTGGCCGCCGATGAAATCGACATTGCTGTCTCGCCCGAGAAGGAGGGCGAGATCACGGCGATACCTTCCTATAAGTTCAGAAATTGGCTGAAACCTTACGACGACCATTCCTATAAGGAAAAGGACGACGACGAGGCCGACGATGATTTTGACTATGGCGACGGCTGGGCGCAACCGTGGTCTTAGTTTAGAGTTTAGAGTTGCTTCGCTCATGTCATCCCGACGTGGGCATGTAGGTGAGAGGGGATCTATGAGCGAAAGTGAATCGACTATTATTATAGATCATGAAAAGCAAGTTGTTTGGTGTATTGTTACTTATTGAGGCGGCGGCGTTGTTGTTGACCTCTGCGGTGGCTTTGCACTATCAGCGCGTGGCAGGGGAGACCGATGCCCCTTGTTTCATCCTGACCGCTGCTATCACTGGCGCGGTGGGTTTGTTGTTCTACAACATCGGAAACATGAGCAAACGCGGCACCCTGCAAATTCGTGACACCTTTTTGGTGGTTGCTTTGTCGTGGGTCTTGTTTTCATTCTTTGGCATGTTGCCTTTCCTGATGAATGGTACTGTCGACAATGTCACCGACGCTTTCTTCGAGACCATGTCGGGCTTCTCGACTACAGGTGCCACCATTCTCAATAATATTGACAGTCAACCGCATGGCATCTTGTTTTGGCGTAGCATCACGCAATGGATGGGCGGTTTGGGCGTTGTGGTGTTCACCTTGGCCTTCCTCCCCTCAGTGGCCAAGGGCTCGAAGAAGGTCTCTCTGTTTGCCGCCGAAGCACCGGGCTTGAGCGTCGAGAAGCTTGCCCCAACCATGGGCGCCACTTCTCGCTTGTTATGGGTCATCTATATCGCGTTGACGCTGCTATGCGCCATTATGTACCATTTGGGGCCTATGGATAAGTTCGACGCTGTATGCCATGCCTTTACGACCATTGCTACAGGCGGTTTCAGTACCCATCAGGCCAGCATTGGGTATTATCATTCCAATTATATTGAGTACATCTGTGTGCTCTTCATGCTGCTTTCGGGCGTCAACTTTGCAATGTATCATTTCATGTTCAACCGCCGTTTCGATGTGATTCGGCGTAACGAGGAACTGCATTGGTACCTGGTGGCTATCCTCTTTTTCACCCTGCTGTTTGTGATGCGTTTCTATTTCGCACCTAATTTCAGGACCATCACTGAAGAACAACTGGCCTCGCATCCGCATACCTGGTGGGATCGCATCCGTGTCTCATTGTTCCATGTGGTGGCTTTACTGTCGAACACGGGCTTCCAGAGCAGCAACTGCGACTACGACACATGGGGTAGGCTTTTCCTCATCCCGACAGTAGTATTGATGATTGTGGGCGGTTGTGCAGGTTCAACCAGCGGTGGTATCAAGATGGTGCGTGTCATCGTGTTGTTCAAGTGCATCCGAAAGACCGTGAACGAGTTGATTCACTCGTCGAGTATGTACACCGTCAAGATTTCGGGACAGATTGTAGAGGATCTCAGCTTGAAGCGAGTGATGTCGTTTTTCTCGCTGTTCCTCATCGTCTTTATGCTCAATGTGGTAGGACTTTCGGCTGCGGGCATGAGCCTGGAAGAAGGCGCCATCTCCTTCCTGACCTGCTTCAGCAACTATGGACCAGGTACGGGCATCACGGGTCCGAGTGGCAATTTCGATAACATCTCGAATGCTGCCAAATGGATTCTATCCTTCGACATGCTTGTAGGCCGTCTGGAAATCTTCACTATCCTGCTGCTGTTCACACGTGGTTTCTGGAGAGCGAAATAAAGGATTTATAATCCAGTCTTACAAAAGGTTATGATGGTAAGTGTAATAAAACCAAGACTTGCTATCATCAGAGAAAACAAGGCAAAGGCCATCAAGCTCCTGGAGATGGAATTGACGATGCCAAACCCCATCACCTTTTTCGAACTCCTTGCCGCAGATGAGGCATTAGGTGGTTTTGACTTCGACTTGGGTCTCAGTCTATATTGTGGTTTGTATTTTGTTTTCCATGAGGATTTGGATTTAACTACGATGAACCGCTTTGCAATTGGCAGTGACAATCTCCAATTTGATACGGCAAAGGTTATGGTTACATTCCTGCCGCAAGTTTATGCCTGATGAGAATGATATATAAGAACAGACCAATACCTATAATAAATAAGACGGTTCCCAATATCACGTAATACAATACCACCGCCAACACGCTTCTCCACGCAGTCTTACCGATGCTAAATCCAAGCATCTTATGGAAGCATGCAGTAAAGGCAACGACGATGACAAGGGGTACCAGCCGATCCAAGGCTTCTGAAACACGGGCTGAATAGAGGTAGACTATGCTGACAAGGCAACGATAGACGACCTCCATCACCATGGAATAGACGATGGCGACCAGATATTCTGTCCGAAAATAACGCTTTCTGTTGTCTTTTCCGTAGAAAACTCTTGTGGCGAAAAGAAAAAAAGGAAGTGTCAGCATGAATACTGCGGTATAATGGTTGTTGTAGAACTTATACCCCAGTCCGACCGGTCTGTTAAACTCATTGATACCCAGGACTACCACTCGGGCATGTTCCTCCAAGCTGGGATCGATTTCTCCCTCTGTCTCAAGATGATTTTTTTCCGTCGTTTGCATGTCGCTTTTGCTGCCTGTGAGGGTGAATAGCAGGATGTAGACCGTCAGCATGAAAAACAGCATCGGGAATGGGGAGAAGTACTTCTTGCGTTTGCCGTTGAGGATTTCGACGATCATTGCTCCCGGGCGAATGAATAGGCTCTTGAAGGTGTACCATATTCCACCGTCATTGCCAATGATGGCAGACCGAAGGTTGTCAAAGATGAACTGCGGCGTGAACCGTCCCGTGTCGGCGCTTTGTCCGCACTCGGGGCAGTACTTCCCTTCGAACTCGGTGCCGCAGTTGAGGCATTTTGTTTTTCTGGATTCGGCTTGCGCCTCAGTTTGTATTTCGGTTACCATAACGGTTGGTTTGAAAGGACAAAAGTAGGGAAAAAAATCTTTTCAAATGTAATATTTTACCTATGTTGTGAGATTTTTATACTTTTGCTGCGCAGCATCAAAAATAATAATATGTTTGTTACATCAACAATCACTTTGGAAATAATTATTGTTCAAGATTCTGTTTTTTTTAGTTCCTATCTTGTGTGGAAATAGTAGGTCCATTTAGTATTTTATAACTTATTATACCGATGAAAAAGTTGAAAAACGTTGTAAGGATAACCATTGTGGTAATGATAATTTGGAATTGGATCAAGAAGTATTTTGACCGTTCGCTTGCTTTTACTCTGGTTGCAACTTTGTTAGCTGGTTTGGTAGTTTATTATTTTCCTGATGTGGTTACTCATTATAGGTGCAATACAAAACCTTATATTACCTTTGAATCAGACTTTACTCAGGTATTTCATTTGTCTGAAAAAGTAGATATGCTTGAATATTCTGTTGGAGGAAGTAGATGGAAGGAGCTGAAAAAAGAAACTGTTGTGTTTGGAGGAGACCGTGGTAAATTATTACTAAGGGGAAAAAATAAAAAAGGCACTTGTGGTGCTAATATTTCTTTCACCGCAAATGCCGAAGTCATTTGCACTGGGGATATACGTACTTTGGTTGACTATAAACATTATGATGAGATAAAAGAGGTACCATTTAGGGGGTTTGTGAAACTGTTTAAGGGATGCAAACAATTGGTGGTAGCTCCTGAGTTACCGGCTGAGAACTTATCTAATTCTTGCTATTCAGAAATGTTTGAAGGTTGTACTTCATTAAAAATAGCCCCCGAATTGTTAGCTGAAAAACTAGCTCCTTATTGTTATTCTGGTATGTTTTCTGGTTGTACTTCCTTAGAGGAAATTCCTGCATTACGGTTAAAGAATTTGGCAGACGGGTGTTGCTCTAATATGTTTAAAGGATGCACATCATTAGTATTAGCCCCCAAATTGCCAGCTGTTGACTTGGCTCCTTCATGTTATAGCTATATGTTTTCTGGTTGTACATCGCTAAAAGCAGCTCCTGAACTTCCAGCTTATAATTTGGCTTATTCTTGTTGTTTTGGTATGTTTTCTGGTTGTACTTCACTGGTAACAGCACCTAGATTACGTGCTGAAAAAATGGCTGAACAATGCTATTATTCAATGTTTGAGGATTGTACTTCGTTGCGATATGTCCCTGATTTGCTGGTTGATAGTATGGCTCCATATTGCTGCTTGGGTATGTTTAAGGGCTGTACTTCTTTGGAAGAAACACCGGTATTAAAGGCAAAAACAATGTCTAGAGGATGCTATTCAGTTATGTTTCAGGGTTGCACCTCGCTAAAAAGAGCATGTTGTTTGCCTGCTGAGAATTTGGCAAATCAGTGTTATCTTAGGATGTTCTCTGGTTGTACCTCGCTTGAGGAAGCCCCTAGTTTGCCTGCCAAGGAATTGTGCATCGAATGCTATTTATTTATGTTTGAAGGTTGTACTTCTCTAAAACGAGTTCCAAAATTGCCAGCTACGGATTTGGCTTCTTCCTGCTATTGGGGTATGTTTTCTGGTTGTACTTCATTAGAATATGCACCTGAATTGCATGCTGTGGATTTGACAGAGTGTTGCTATCGTGACATGTTTTCTGGTTGCTCATCGCTTTCTGAAATAACTATGTTGGCAACAGAAATCGAGGCAAGAGATTGTCTTAAAGGATGGCTTGATAAAACCTCGTCATGCGGATCTTTTTATAAGAACAAATATGCACTATGGAAAGATGATGGTGTCATCCCTAAAGGTTGGACTGTCAAGCTGATTAATCCTGACTAAAACAGCAATTTACTTGCCATTTTGTCGCAAGCCCAGCCTTAATTATTTGATTAAGTGACAATTTGTCATTTGTAATTAATGAATATTTATAGTAAATTACTGGTAATTCGTGTTTTAAGAAAAACGGATATTGACGACTGTTCGTGTTGGCTGAATATTTGATGACCTAACCGTCGAAAAACAAGAAAGGAAAACCAACCATGAACATCAATCAATTCACAATCAAATCACAGGAAGCCATCGGGAAGGCCCAGGAGATAGCGCAAAGCCATCAGAGCCAGACCGTGGAGAACTTCCACCTGCTGAAGGGTATGATTCTGAGCGATGATTACTTGGTGCCCAACCTGATGAAGAAGCTGGGCGTCAATATCTCGCGCTTAAATGATGCCCTGGATCAAGCTATCAACAACCAACCGCGTACGAGCGGCTCCGAATTGTATTATTCCTCCGAAGTCAGCAAGACCTTCAACGACGCCATCGCACTGGCCAAGAAGATGGGCGATGAATACGTTTCCATCGAACACCTGTTGCTGGCCGTCTTTGAAAGCAGCAGCTCGGCCTCGCAGATGATGAAGGACCAAGGCATCCGCAAGGACGAACTC
>JAFWRA010000213.1 GCA_017508895.1 Bacteroidales bacterium | reverse complement strand
TATGAGTTTAGGTTTGCACTCAAGGGCGATCTTCTCCATCTCGTCGTAGTCGACGCGACCCGTTTCCTTCGAAACGTGGTAGGCGACGGGCTTGTAGAGTATACCCGAAGCGTTGACCGGGCTACCGTGTGAGAGGTGACCACCGTGCGAGAGGTCAAGGCCCATGAAGGTGTCGCCGGGTTCAAGCAAAGCTTGCATCACAGCCATGTTGGCCTGTGCGCCCGAGTGGGGCTGCACGTTGGCGAAAGTGGCATTGAACAGCTGGCAGGCGCGGTCGATGGCGATTTGCTCGCTCTGGTCGACGATTTGGCAGCCGCCGTAGTAACGTTTGCCAGGATAACCCTCGGCATATTTGTTGGTCATGACTGAACCCATGGCCTCCAGAACTTGCTCACTGACAAAGTTCTCCGAAGCGATAAGTTCAATTCCGTGCATCTGACGCTCTTTCTCTTGGCGAATCAGATCAAAGATTTTTTCGTCTCTTTTCATGAATGTGTATTTAAGATTTAAAATTCAAAATTAAAGATTCAAAGATTAAATTGGCTCATGGCCACTAATAATTCGCTGCAAAGTTGCGAAAAATTTGTGAGGTATTGAAAAAATATGTGGTTTATTTTTGTGCGTGCGTCATTATTTCCTCACTTTTCCATATTTTTGCCCCCATAAACAACCCATAAAAAGAAATTTACGATATGGAAAGTTATTTGGATATTATGGTCAGAAAAGTGGTCAGGAAAATCAACCCGATGTGGTATTTGTATTATAATTGGAGGAAGAATTACAACAATAAAAGACTTGACGATTTCATTCAAAATAACTATACTGTGGAGGATGGTGACTTACGGTCAATAAAAAAAGTGATGAAAAGATACTGGCTGTGGAGAGGTGTTCATCATTCAGACTTCCATGAAATGAGTCTTGACAAAAAAAGTGAAAGTGAAAGGAAGCAGTTCGTTCCAAGATGGGAAGAAGAAGATCTATATTTCCAAGTTAATGATAAAAGATATATTGGTATTCTTGTCAACAAATGGAATTGTTATAAGCATTTTAAGGATTTCTATAGAAGACAGGTTGTTTTTATGTCCAATGAAGATGTTAGGAATAAAAACATCAATAAAGATGCAGCAAATTTCATAAAAACACACAATAAATTCATTATCAAACCATTGAGTATGCAAGGTGGGAAAGGATTCCGAATTATTGAGGCTGAAAACGGGTCTACAAATACCGAAACTTTGCTTGATTGTTTGAACATGCCTCAGTATTCCTATGGCTTTTTATTAGAAGAGCTGATTGTTCAAGACAGCAGATTGGCAGCATTTCATCCTGAATCAGTGAACACAGTTCGAATCACTACGGTTAATTTTGGTAATTCTATCGAAGTAAAATGGCCAGTCTTACGAATGGGCAGAGGGAAATCTGTTGTGGATAATGCTGCCGCTGGGGGAGTAGTTGCTGCAATAGATGAAAGAAATGGAACAATTATTTGCGCGGCAGATGAACGGCGGGGGTCTTCTTACACCATTCATCCCGACACTCACAAGCCCTTGATTGGTTTCCAAATTCCTTGTTGGAACGAACTATGCGAGACCATCAAATCAATGGCTTCGATTTGTCCTGATTGTCATGTCATGGGATGGGACATGGCACTGACAGACAAAGGCTGGGTCGTAGTTGAATGTAATTTTGGCCCCGAACTTCTCATCCAATGGGGCTTAAATCGTGGCGTTCGCGATGAATTTGAAGTAATAAGAGACAGACTTCATGCAAAAAAAGGAAAAAGCTACTTGCACAGAAGGCTTGAGGATTATTTGTCGGTACCACTAAACCCGTAATGATATATAGGCTTTCTTTGATATTTTTCGGTGAACAGGTCATTAATTCGCCGAAAAGCTGAAAAACTTCGTATTTTTGTGCCCAAAATAAAAACCATAGCATCCGATGAAAAATTTTGTTGAAGAACTCCGCTGGCGCGGAATGCTGGCACAGATGATGCCAGGGACGGAAGAACTCCTCCAGAAAGAAATGGTGACGGCCTACCTCGGCACCGACCCGACCGCCGACTCGCTGCATATCGGACACCTCTGCGGCATCATGATGCTCCGCCATCTACAACACTGTGGCCACAAGCCCATTATCCTTGTGGGTGGTGCCACAGGCATGATTGGCGACCCCTCGGGAAAGAGCCAAGAGCGCAACTTGCTCAACGAAGAGACCTTGCGTCACAACCAAGAGTGCATCAAGAAGCAGGTAGCCAAGTTCCTTGATTTTGAGTCGAAGGAGTCCAATGCTGCCGAAATGGTGAACAACTACGACTGGATGAAGGACTTCACCTTCCTCGACTTCGCCCGCGAGGTAGGCAAGCACATCACCGTGAACTACATGATGGCCAAGGATAGCGTGCAGCAGCGTCTCAATGGCACTGCCCGCGATGGCCTCAGCTTTACCGAGTTCACCTACCAACTACTGCAAGGCTACGATTTCCTTTGGCTCTACCAGCACAAGAACTGCAAACTGCAGCTAGGTGGCAACGACCAATGGGGCAACATCACCACGGGCACAGAATTGATTCGCCGCACCTTAGGCTTTGAAAACGAAGCCTTTGCCTTGACTTGCCCGCTCATCACCAAAGCCGATGGTAAGAAGTTCGGTAAGACCGAGAGCGGCAACATCTGGCT
>JAFWRA010000212.1 GCA_017508895.1 Bacteroidales bacterium | reverse complement strand
ATTGACGACATCGCCTCCCCAGGCGCATCTTCACCGCCCAAGTATATGGTACACGTATAGGTGCCGCCCGTCAGTCCTTCAGCATCGCTGTAGAGGGCAACATCCGTAATGACTCCACTCGTCTGCTCAGTCCATCTCATGGCCCATTCACAGGCATTGCCGCCGTCACCCATGCTGCCACGGTAACCGTCATATCCGTAATACAACCAACTTTGCGGCTGATAAAAAGAGCCATCGTAAACAAAATGGATGCAGTCGATATACCATGTGTCATCCAGGGCACTCTCTTCGCCGTCTTTGGCATACTCCCACTTGAAGGTGTGTTCGCCTTCCGTGACGTCAAACCGAAACTCATGCCAAGAGCCTTGTCCCGACTGGTTTGTCATGCACTCGCCATCGATATAGAACTTACCCAAATCCCAGTTGTTTTCCGAGGAGATTTTGCCATAAAACCGCATCTCGCAATCACGTGGGATGGACATCGTGATTTGTATGGCCGAAGTCGAATTGTCTATGCCGGCATTCGACGCCCGCATGGAGAAGGAACCGTCAAAGGACTGGCTGTCGGTAATCTCCCAAGGATAATCGGAAACGGCATTGTTCCAGTCGAAAAGGTTGAAATCACCCGTTTCAAAATGATCGACGAAATGGCTCTCCCACTGAACCCTAACCGTTTGGTTGCCGATAACAGTGGCATCCACCCTCATCGGGTCTTCCCATCTGCCGGGAACTTGTGCAAAAAGGTTACTCGCCATAAGGCCAAGCCCAACCATAGCAATTAGTCTAATGTTTTTCATCGTATTATATTTATGTTTGTTTTTCTCTTTCCCCCTCAAAATGAGTGGCCTAAGGCTAGAAAAGTTCTCTTCGTCAGTACGTTAGCTCGCATACCGATCCCCCCTCTAAGAGGGGGTCAGGGGGAGTCCCTCGTTAGCACGTAAGCACGCATAACGATAGCACGAAAAAAACACTACCTCACCATCACCTTCTCCATAAAGATTCTTCCTTCTCCATCCCTAATCCTCACCAAATAAACTCCTTCCGCCAAACCATCCACACTAATTTCATTAGAATTCCGCACCCTCTTCACCATCTGCCCGAGGGCATTGTAAACCTGCACTTCAGCAGCTTCCGTTCCATTGATGTAAACATAGTCGTTTGCGGGATTGGGCGAACAGGTTACAGCAGAATCGCTATCATTTTCTTCTATGGCATCGAACCCTGTGCCATCGTTCATAAACACTTCAAGCCATGATTCCCTCTCAAACGGTGCGTGCAAAACGAGTAAATCGTCGAAACCGTCGTTGTTCAAATCGACGACATTGAAATTACGGACAAACTCGTATTCATATTTTTCCACAGGGAAAAACACAGGATTGCCAAACCCAAATGTTCCGTTGCCCTCAAATATATAATAACCTGTGGGTCCCAATTGGAAATCACTCATTTGCACAATAATATCGAGGTGTTCATCGCCGTTGTAGTTTACTAGCTTTATGTTATCAAGCCCTTTATCAGTCCAAGTTATACTGCTTGGAAACCAAATCGAATCCATCTTTTGGAATTCTTCATTGCCGAGGTTCCTATAGACCCAAAGGTGTGAATCACTGGTCGATCGGCCTTCCACCACATCGTCCCACCCGTCACCATCGATATCAAAAACCACCAGACCGTTAGTATTGTAGCCGTCATATACATACGGATGGACATATCCCTCGCGAGGAATCAGGGTGTCCGTCGTATAGAGAATGAGCGGGGCGTCAACAATATCGTCCTTCCCATCGTGATCCATGTCGCATACTGCAGGCTTGTGAAGAGAACCCACTGAAAAAATCGCTTCTGTATTAAAGTTGCCAGAGCCATCGTTACAAACATAACCCAAACCAGATTCAGTGTTGGCATGATAATCGTTTGCTACCGCTATGTCGGGAAACGAATCGCCGTTGAAATCACCCGATGCCATCATCAAATAATACGGATTATCCAACTCAAACTGATAGCCATTATACCAAACCCATTCCGGCTGAATCAAAGGAGTCTCGGCAAAACGTTCGAAACCGCCGTTTCCGTCGTTGTAATCGATTCTTATGAAACAAGTGTCATAATCCGCGCCTCCGTTGAATACGTAGGCATACGAGGCAATGTCGAGGCTGCCGTCCTTGTCGAAATCTTCCAAAAGGAAAGACAACAGTGCCTGGTCATAACCCATGTGCATGTCGGGTTTGAGGCTGCTAATGTTTTGGGAACATTCAAGGTGTCCTGTCCCGTCGTTGAGGTAAATAGAGAATATCACATTGTTTCCAGGCATATTGAGTCGGCTAACGACCACATCGGCAAATCCGTCATTGTTGACATCACCAACCTTGATACTGCGCGATTCGGGAAGCAATTCGTACAGCTCGCTACGCACTTGCCCTTGCAGCGTCACCCCTCCCGCCATCAGCAGGAGCGCAAGCAGGGTGTAAATTCTCGTTGTTTTCATTGTTCTATTGGTTTTTATTAGTCTTATCTGTCCTATAAGTCCCCTTCGTAAGCACGTAAGCACGTTAGCACGCATAACGTTAGCACGAAAAAAAGCACTACCTCACCATCACCTTCTCCAAAAAGATTCTCCCTTCCTTATCCCTAATCCTCAACATATAAACCCCATCCACCAATCCACTCAAATCAATCTCATTCGTTCCCTGCACCGTCTTCATCATCTGCCCAAGGGCATTATAAACATTCACTTCCGCAGCTTCAATTCCTTCAATGACAACCCTATCCTTTGCCGGATTGGGATAGACATAGATCTGCAAAGCATTTTCTTCAAGTCCACTAATAGGCATCATCCTCAACTTATAGACTCCTCCGTTCCCCGAAGTAAGGTAATAAACACTTTCATAACTACTGATTCCGGCAAATAGTACGCTGCCAGAGCAAACCAATGCGTCCAATTCAATCCATGTATTGCCTCCGTCTTGTGTTTGATAAGTGATAATTCCTGTCGGGTAGTAACCTTGTATTCCTTCCAATAAATAGACAATGATTCCGTGTTGTGGGTCAGAAAAGCTTATACTGGTTATTATAGGCCACAAATCCATTGGTAGGTTTTCAGTTTGCAGCCATTGATAGGTCGCAAATCCGTCATCGGTTCTAATCTCATTGTATTCGTAGGAGAGCTCATTTTCATCATAACCAAAAGCACCGAAAATGGAAACATGGTCTTTGTCATGGAACAAGGCCTTTTCTATGCCTTCCACCTCTGAATCAAACGACAGGAACTCTTCCCATGAAGCACCATAATCTGTGGTTTTTGCAATATGAGTGCCTTGAAAATCGCCAGCCATTCCCCAAACGATATACCCGACATTTCCCTCGAAATATAAATCTTGAGTCGAATTCAGCCATTCTATTTCCAATTGGGAAAAGCTATTACCTCCGTCTGT
>JAFWRA010000211.1 GCA_017508895.1 Bacteroidales bacterium | reverse complement strand
CTGTTTTAGGTTCGACTTTCTCGTTCATTGTTGGCTGCAATGATACGGCTTCTGTCGATTCTTATTTGCCAAAAACTGTCGGTTTTTATTTACCAAAAATTGTCGATGCAAAATTACCGCTTACACCAGAGGCGGATAGCCTGGATGAGTTTGAGGGGCATTACTGCCAGGTGCTGATTGCGGAGCTGCTGTTTAAGAATGACTATGGGCAGAGCAACCGCGAAGAGGTGCTTAAGGCGGTGGGGTATTTTGATTCGATTGAGGGGATGGATGGAGCGGACGCACGCGGTGCGTCCCTACAAAGGGATGCGTTTTTGGCGGCGCGGGCGCATTATATTAATGGCGTGGGATTCTATGAACGGGATAGCGTGGTGGCGGCCTGCGGGGAGTATCTGAAGGCGCTGGAGATGGTGGAGACGCATTTCCCGGGGATTGAGACGCGCCATGGCACGTCTTTACAGCCCAACCACCTGCCTCGGTTTATGGCGTTGACATACGGGCGGCTTGGTGATTTGTTTTCGAAACAATATATGCAGGAACCCGCCATTATTTGTTACAAGAAAGCCCTCATTTTCAATAGTATAGAGCCAACCTCTCCTAATGGCACGGCCAAAACGTGGAGTCTCCTTACAAAACAATACTACAAAATAAACCAATTGGATAGTGCCAAGTATTGTCTTGACGAGTCCTTGAGGCTGTTGTACGATACAAACAATATGATTTACAGGGATTTGATTTCGTTATCAGCCGTTGTTTATTTTGATGAAAACAGAGGCGGCGAAGAACCTGTAAATGATTTGAAACGTATGGCGGTTCAATCACCTACTGAAGACGAAAAGTTGACGCGATATAATACCATTGCAAACATTTATTATTTAACCAATCAATATGATTCTGCATTGGTCTACTTTACTCAAGTATTTGAAAACAAAGGTGATGCTGCAATGAAAAGATCTGCCGCCAGATTTTTACGCGACATTTACCAAAGCCGAGGTGATACACTAATGGCTACCCAATATGCTGTATATCAAGTGGAAAATGCAGTTTCCCAAGCGGAAAGCAACGCACAAGTCTCACAACTCAACGAATTGTTCCAGCAGCATTTGCAATGGGAGCAAGAGCGAGCCGAGGCCGAAAGGCAGCAGGCAGCGCGGCTGCGGAGGAACAGGATGATCGTCGTGGTGAGCGTTCTGGTTGCGGTGGCGGCGCTGTTGGCATGGCTGCTGTTCAGGCGCAGGATGAAGCAGCAGCGCGACGAGGCGAGCCAACAGATGGAAGCCGTGCAAGAGGCGCACCGAATAGAGAAAGCTTCGATGTCGGGAAGGCTGAAGAAGAGCAACCAGGAGCTGCGCGAGCTGAAGGACCAGATGCGGCAACAGACGGGCAACGGTGCGCCCAAACAGGAGGCGCAATCGGTGTCGTTCAACGATGAGCCTATCTGTCGCCTCATCATGGAACGGGTGAACGAAGGGCAATTCAAGGCGCAGATGGACTGCAAGCTTTACCAGGACTATGCCTTGGGCAAGGAGCAGGTGATGGCGTTGCGCGAGGCTGCCGACCGCCACTTCAACCAGTTCACCGTCCGTTTGGCCAAGGCCTATCCCAACCTCACCAAGGGCGACCTTGACTATTGCTGCCTGTATCTGCTGGGGCTTTCTGATGCCGACATTTCCGCCTTGATGCAGCGCGCCTACGCCACCGTGAGCGAGCGCAGCCGAAAAATTAAAACTGTTTTCGGTACGAAGGAGCCTCTTTCAGTTGCTCTCATGAGCTTTGCCAACGGTTCTGCATCTATCTGATTATCGGTACGATAGTTAAAAATCCATACAAATCCATACATTGTTTTTCTTGACTGGTGTGGGGGTATTGGTGTAGTTTTGCCGAAAAATTTAAATCCTAATTGTTATGAAAACGACAAAACGATTCATGATGCTTTGCTGCCTGATGGTGATGGCGGCGATGGGTTATGCCCAACAATGGGAGATTGACTACGGCAATGCCGCCAGTTACACTATTATGCAACCTGGCATTGTCAATAGTGATGGTGAAAATGTACTTGTGGGGGTTAGTGGACCTGACAAAAACCATTATTATCCTGCAATTATGAGTGTTTCCGTTGACGGTGAATGTGATTCTCGGGTTTTCGACACCATTGAAGGGAATGTGGGATTTACCCATATCGTGCAACTGAATAACGGGAATTATTTTGCTACAGCAATAGTTCAAGCGGATGTTTTTGGAATCGGAGAAGATGTCATTTTTATGATTCTTGACTCGAATTTCAACATTATCAATGTGAAAAGTTATGAGAAGCCTGAGTTTGCACTCACTATGGGAGAAGGACGGCTTATGCTTGATGATGATGGGACAGTTTTGGTTTCGGGTGGTTTTCAGTATCAAGATGTATATGGTGTAAGAAGAAAGCCTTATTTCTATCGTTTTGACGAGAACGCGGACACTTTATCGTGCCGTTTTGTCCAAGTGACATCGCCCCAACCCGAAGCAACGATAACGGGATACGAATGCCACCAAATAATGCAAAATCCAACTGACGAAGGTTTTATTGTGTTATGTGACGGCGGAATAAATGGTAATTGTTCACTTTTGAGATATGACTACGATTTCAATTATGTGAATGGTTTCCAAATGATACCTGTTGCGCATGAACTCTTTAACAATGCCTTTTCAGACCACTGGCTTTCGGATGGAAAATTGCTTGTGATGGGTACGGTCTGGCCTTATGGTAATTATGATAATTGGTCTGTCGGCATGGCTGAAGTTAACCTTGATGGAACCTTTGAGCACTGGGATAGGGTTTACCATGTGCAAGATACTTCCGTTCAGGCACCCAATCAATGCATGGCATATGTGAATGATACCACTATCTATGGAGGATCATGGTATTACAAGCAACCAGCAGGTGGTGAAAACCATCCAAGCATCAGTCTATATGATACAGACTTTGAGGTATTAGGCCGAAAAGAGTTTGATGGACCCGAATACATATCATCATGCAATTTTGTTCTGCCTATGTCAGACGGGAGTTGCTTAATAGGTACTGTTCATGGAACATATTATCTTGGAGATTATAGTTACGGCAAACTCATCAAGATGCGGCGCGAAGATTTCAATCCCATTCCTTGTAGTGTGAAGGAAGTGCCGCAAGAAGTGATAAAGGTCTTGGCCTATCCCAATCCTGCCAAAGAAAAGGTAACGATAGAAGGCATTGAAGTAGCCGAAGTGCAGGTTTATAATGGGCTTGGACAGTTGGTGAAGAGGGTTCGGAACTCAAACGAAATCAGTGTGAGTGATTTGCCCGAAGGCATTTACCTGCTGCGGATTACAGATTCAAAGGGAGTTTCGCAAACGGAACGCATCACGGTAATAAGATAAGCCATAGAATATGTAACTTTAAAATCAATGAGTTATGAGAGCAAATAGTTTCAATAAGCGGATTTTGGCCACAATGGCTATCGCTTTGCTTTGCTATATTTCGGCAAAGGCACAAGACACGAAAGAATGGTCGATTATTCCTTATACACAAATAGGCTATGTATTGGATGGTTCGGTACGACTATTAGATGAGGTCTATCACGCGAATGCAGGCGTGAATGCCAAAGTCAGCTTCAACAAGCATTGGTCGTTGCTGGCAGGCGTTGAGTACAATTACCGTTGGGGCTTTTCCGAAGGCGGTTATATTTTTCCAGACGACCACAGGGAAGGACTACGGCATTTCATCCGCATTCCTGTTCGCGCCGAGTTCACGCACAAGTGGTTTTATGTCAATGCAGGACTGTTTGTGGAACGCGCGACAAACACACGCTATGATGCCAACGAGACTATCAACTTTGGTATAGGCCCAGAAGTGGAATTGGGCGGTCGCATACGACTATCCGAAAAGGATCGTCTCCGTATAGG
>JAFWRA010000022.1 GCA_017508895.1 Bacteroidales bacterium | reverse complement strand
ATCTGCCAGAACGCTGGTCACATCAACTGGACCGCTAAGGAAGTTGATGAGAAGCTGAAGAAGATCATGAGCGACATCTACGATCAGTGCGTGAAATACGGTAAGCAAGCCGATGGCACCATCAACTATGTGAAGGGTGCTAACATCGCTGGCTTCATGCGTGTTGCCCACGCTATGATGGCTCAAGGTATCATCTAATTCCAGAGCAAAAAAGGTTTTTGCAAGGCGGCTCCAAAAGGGCTGCCTTGCTTTTTTTTGCATGGAGTTTTGGAAATAATGTGTGTTTTGTAAAAGACACAGGAATTGATACATGATTATCCTTGTAAGAACCTTATTTTAGAGTTTTGTTCCAAAATAAGGTTCTTATTATTGTAGTCAAAATTAATCACTAAATTTACAGCCACTTTATAAAAACGAAATAAACAAATCTGAGAAATAAAATTAGCCCTATGAAAAACCATTTACTTATTAAAGGAGCAAGAATGCTTATGTTATTTCTACTACTATGCGTGGCTGGAATGAAAAATGTTGTGAATGCACAATCACTGAATGATTGGGAATTGCAACAACCTTTTTTATTCTACCTCGTATATGATGATGTTCAAGCTTGGGTGACAAAGATGCCGGATGGCATCAACTCACATGCTATCCGTGAGGAACAATTACCTGTCAGTTCGGATCAGATTGGTAATTGGTCTTATAATACAAATCTTGATAGGGGCTGGCTTGGGTTGGCTAAAAACGAGAGGGAAGGTTTTCAAGTGTTTTATCGTGAACGTGAGAAAGGCCGCAATCTGAGAGTTGATGTAAGTCCTTTCCTGAATGCCCAAAATGAAGTGCTGGAACACACAGTTTATTATGAGGAGTTTTTCTATATTGATACAATTCTTACTGGTAATCCTAGTAATGATTTAAAACCTATTGATGATTCCTTGGCAGAAGCATTGGTTCCATATCATGGTGAACCTAAAGTGACGCGAGTGGGTTATAACAAGATGTTTTACATCGAATTGATTTCCAGAAAAGACCAAAGTCAGGGTGAGTATTTTTCCAATATTACCTTATACGAAGGGAATGCGGTATTGGCTTCAAAACCTGTCACAGCGAAAGTATGGAACTTTGCCTTGCCAGAAGGTCATTACTCTGAGGTCGTAATGGGCTTGTATAATTGCAATTCTGGTTATAAGTCAACAAACACTTTCCTGACCTTGAACGGCATTCAAGTGGATGATAACGGAAATGTTGCACCTGAGGATTTGGAAGAAGCAAAGCGGATTTTGAATGGTTATCAGAATTGTCTGCTTGAACATGGTGTGAGCACCTACGAGATTCCGCGCTGGTTGATGGAGGATGATCCAAAATCGGCTGAGTTGACCATGGCAGACCCACGTCGCAAAGTGTTCACAGTGCCAGTGCTTTATGGAGATTTGGACAATTCTGGTTTGGATTTCAACCCCTCAGCCCAACAAGTGCTCTTGCAATATAAGGATATGGTTTACAACAATCCTTTCTTGAAAGACAAGGCCTTTTTTTATCCTTATGATGAGCCGGAAAATACAACCGACTTTGCCGCTATTGACCAATTCTGTTCGGTTCTTTCTGGTTATTGGCCTGGGTATCATGCTACTGTACCTTTCTATTCAGACTATTCCTCCACTATTGAGGCATTCGATGGGAAGATTGATATCCTTTGTCCAACTCATAGTTATTTTAATCCTGGAAATGATTTTTCTAATGCTACCATTGCCGAACAAAGACTTCGAAATTATATGGATTTACTGCATAAATGGTGGAAACCTGATAATCCCAAAATTGGAGGATTAGACTTTTATGTTGATATTACTGGCTCTACCGGTGTGATACGCCGTATCTTGTTTTGGCAGCAATATCTTGCTCGTGGCAATGGCATGCTTTATTGGAATTGTGCTTTCTTGCCCAACAATTGGCAGAAGAAACACATGCCACTCCCGGAAGGAATTCGAAATGCGAATGGTGATGGAATATTGCTTTATCCAGGCACTATGTTCGGACAAGATGCAGCCATTCCAGTGGTTTCATTGCGTTTGAAGCAGTTAGCCGCTGGTATTGATGATTATGACTATATGCATCTTGTCGAAGAATTCCTCGGTGAACAAAGAGTGTGGGATTATCTTAATCGAGCATTTGATTTCGGTAATCACAATTTTCCCAATACACTTTGCGGTGCCTGGAATAAACAATTGGAAGTGTATCGTGGTTATACTTGCCATCCAACTCAAATTAGTCGCTGGTGGTATGGAAATCTATTGGACGCCGCCAACACCGAGCATGATTGGGGTGAGTGGCAGATCGCAGTGCTTCCTGATGAAGACCATGATGGTTTGGAAATCCGCTGCTGCCAAGACTGCGGCACTCAGGAAAGCCGCTCCATGTCTTATACTTCTCTGTATCGTTTCGTAGGAACCGAAGACAACCAATGGGCAAATCTTAACAATTGGGCAAACAGCCCCGAAACACTTCCTTCCACGGGTGAATCCGTGGTCATTGACAGTGATTGCGAAATCAACGACAACACGGAGGTGTATTATGTCGTCGTGAATGACGGATTCAACCTTACGATCAACGAAGGAGCCACATTTACTTCACAGCGTATCACCACTGAGGGGGATGCACAAGTTATCATCGAGGATGGTGCACAACTCTTCACCATGAGTGAGGGTGTTCAAGCCACGGTGAAAAAGAACGTCACGACTCAAGGCGATACGGATAGATGGTATTTCATTTCCACCTCTCTTGCATCTGATGTCGTGCCTAGTGAAAGCAACGGCTTACTCTCCTCTACGGAAGACAATTATGATCTTTATTGGTTCAACCAAAGTGATAATTTGGAATGGAGGAACTACAAGTCTGACAACTTTAGCCTTGAAAACGGTATAGGCTATCTTTATGCCAATAGTGAGGAGAATGCGAGTCTTGTTTTTACCGGAACAACCAATGGAAGCATTTCTAAGGAATTTGGACTTGATTACGATGCCAATGTTTATCTTGCTGGTTGGAACTTGGTTGGCAACCCTTATCTTTGTGAGGTTTATGCCAATACGAGTTACTATACATTAAATGATGATGGATCGGCAATTGAACCGAATCCGGTTTCATCATCTGTTGCTATTCCTGCTTGCACTGGCATAATGGTTAAGGCCGAAACTGAGGGCGAGTCGGTTGTTTTCAGCAAGACAGCCCCTGAAACAGCCACCAACAAGGGTGTTCTTCAAATTGCGTTAAATTTGTCTATGTCTGAATCTGTCGAGATTTCGACAGGCTCAACGACCTTGATTGACAAGGTTATCGTCAGTTTTAACCAAGGAGATGAGTTGAACAAACTCGTGTTCAGCAAGGATAACGCCAAACTTTATATTCCGAAAGGCAATGAAGACTATGCTATTGCATGCGTCGATAAACAAGGCGAGATTCCACTGAATTTCGAGGCGAAGGAGAACGGCAACTACACCATCTCAGTAACTCCTGAAAGTGTGAAGATGAATTACTTGCATCTTGTTGATAACATCACTGGCGCGGATATTGACCTTCTGGTCACACCAAATTATACTTTTGAGGCCAATAGAACTGAAAACCCATCTCGTTTCCGCTTGATATTCAGTGCTAACTAAACTGATAGACTTTCGTATAGTTTAAACACTTTTGCCATCATCGTAAAGGAAACATGATCTTTACCCGTGTTGAGATAGGTGTTACGCTACAAATAGTTGATCTGCTTTAGTGCAACGGTTAAACGGGTCGGCGGCACAATGCCACTGACCCGTTTGTTGCGCTGTTTGATGAGCTTTTTCCAAAATATTACGCAAAAACCGTTACGTAAAAACCGTAATATTTGAAAAAATGCTTATTTTTGCCGCGTAAAATGAATGAATGATGAAGAATCCATTTGTCACATCGGGCTATGAAGGGCCAGAATATTTCTGTGACAGGGAAGAGGAAACCGCAAAATTGATTCGGCAGTTGACCAACGGCAACAATGTGGTGCTGATGTCGCCGCGCCGTATGGGCAAAACGGGTCTTTTATACCACACCTTCCAGCAAGAGGCCATCAAAAAAGAGTATCACACCTTCATCATCGACATCTATTCGACCAAGAATCTGAACGAATTGGTGGCCGAGATGAGTAAGGTGATTCTGAACACGCTGCAAACAAAGGGCGAAAAAGCCTTCGAAAAATTCGTCAGGATTGTCACTTCGCTGCGACCTGGAGTGAGTTTTGACCCTTGGGGCAACCCGATTTGGAATGTGGAGGTAGGGAATATCCAAAATGTCGACAACACCTTAGACCAGATTTTCGATTACATCAAGCAATCCGACCAACCTTGCCTCGTTGCCATTGATGAGTTTCAACAGATTGCGCATTATCCCGAAAAAAACGTGGAAGCCATTTTAAGGACTTATATCCAACACTGCAGTAATGCCAATTTCGTGTTTTCCGGTTCGGAGCGACATCTGCTTGCGGAGATGTTCTCTTCGCCCTCACGGCCTTTCTATGCCTCTACTTCAACGCTCAACTTAGAAAGCATCAATCCATTAAAGTATGACGAATTTGCAAGGTCGCATTTCGAAAAAGTGGGAAAGCACTTGACGGATGGTGCCGTGGAGGCAATTTGTGAACGGTTTGAGGGTGTCACATGGTATGTGCAGAAGGTGCTGAACTACCTCTTTGCCGATACTGCCTCGGGTGAAACGTGCGGAATGGACATGATTGATGTCGCGGTGAACGAGATTGTGAAAGACAACGGCACGATTTACGCCGACTTGCTTTACCAGCTGACAGCCAAACAGAAAGAACTGCTGGTCGCCATCAATAAAGAGGGAAAAGTCAAGGCAATTACTGGTTCGAAATTCATTAAAAAGCATCATCTTACCGCTGCCAGTTCGGTTCAAACAACGGTGAGGTCTTTGATGGATAAGCAATTGGTGACGAGCCATCTCGGCATTTATGAAGTTTACGACAAGTTTTTCAGCATTTGGCTATCAAGACTATGAAACAAACCACCCAATGTTACTTAGAGCGCGGCGGCCAATACCTTATGCTGCACCGTACCAAGAAGGAAAACGACGAGAACCACGACAAATGGATTGGCGTGGGCGGCAAGTTTGAGGAAGGGGAGAGCCCGGAGGACTGCATGAGGCGCGAGGTGTTTGAGGAAACAGGCTTCACCGTCACTCAATGGCGCTATTGTGGCATCGTGACCTTTGTCCATAACATCTGGCCTGCCGAGCAGATGCACATCTTCGTCTGCACAGAATGGAAAGGCGAACAGATTGTTTGCAATGAAGGCGACCTGGAATGGATTGACAAACAACTGCTTTTGGAATTGCCTTCATGGGAAGGTGATAAGATTTTCCTCCGACTCATTGATGAAAAACGCCCTTTCTTCTCGTTGAAGCTAACTTATGAAAACGACACGCTGAAAGAGGCTGTTTTGGATGGGAATCCGCTGTAAATGAACTTTTTCTTGCAGAATTGGTACGTTTTTTGCATTTTTGCACGTTTGTGTAATTAGAAAACCTAAAACAGATGGACATGAGTACTCGAATACAACGGATTTTCATAGCATTAGCGATGCTGTTGCTGCTTTCACCAACTTTGCTTTTTGCCCAAAACCTGATTGTCAACGGCGATTTCGAGCAAACTTCAGGTTTTGACTATCAAACAATATCTGACTATACTCGCATTTGGAGTGGTGGTGTTGGTGAAGGACAATTCATACATGCACAAACTTCTACGGGGCATAGCCCTGGCGGTTTGGGTTGGCCTTCGAATCTTATTGGATATGGTGGTTCGGGGTATTATCTGTTGTTCAATGGATTTGGCGGTAGCATAAATCCAACGAAAGCAGCTTGGAGGCAGACCGTAGCGGTGACTGCGAACACTACGTACACTTTTTCAGCACAGATAAGAAACCTGTCGCAGGCATATATGGGCGTTAATCCCAATCCTGCTCAGTTGCGTTTGAAAATTAATGGTCAACAAGTAGGTGCCGATTTGACTCTTCCAACACATAACAATTGGATTGAATGGTCTAATACATGGAATAGTGGATCGACAACGCAGGCCATCATTGAAATCTTTGATGTTTTCTCAGGTGAAGCTTGGACAGGCGACGACTTCGGCCTCGATTATCTCTCCTTTGTCCCCGAGGCGGTCTATAGCGTGACGGCGAATAATGACGTTTGGCCATTGGCTTGTTACGGTACTTCTGTGGAAATCCCCGTTTTGGACAATGATATCATCTCTCCCGGTTTACAAAATCTTACTGTCCAAATTTTGGGACAGCCTTCTCATGGCGAAGCTTATTACCTCTCTTCTAATCACAAGATTGAGTATATCTGTACGGATAATTCATTTTCTGGAACAGATTCATTTCAATATCGTGTGGGGTTTCCTGCCCAGAATATCTTTGATGAGGCATGGGTTTATGTTACGGTTGGACATGCACCCATAGTGGCCAACATCACTGCTCAAGGCCCAATTTGTGCTGGCGGTGCTTTGAACATCCCCACGCCTTCAGTGAATCCCAACACAGCAGGACAATGGGAGAAAAGTACGGCTCAAAACGGTACTTTCACTTCTTTTGATCCCAATAATATTCCACTTTCAATGAATGGCAATTGGGTACGCTATTCGGCCTCCAACGACTGTGGTGAAGGGCATAGCAACGCGGTGCAGATTACGGTGACCAATGGCCCGAGTTTCTCTGCACAGACACCTCAAATCCAGCCGATTTGCGCAGGCGGCAGTCTCAACATCACTGCTCCTGCTTATAATTCCAATGGATCCCAAATACTCAGTCAAGGTTGGGTGGCCTCACAAACAGAAAACGGTACCTATACAACGTTCAACAACAATAGCCTGAATAATATCCCTGCTTCCTATAATGGTTGGTACATCCGCTATATGGTGGAAGGCAGTTGCGGCTTTGTGTACAGCAATCCACCTCGGCTATTGACGGTGAATGTCGCTCCCGACATCACGGGCACGATTCAAGCTCCTCCTGCCATCTGCGCTGGTGAGGACTTGGAAGTGACGCCACCATCCTATGATGGAAATGGAACGGGCGCCTGGGAAATCTGCCAAACGCAAAACGGAACATATCAGCCCTTTAATCCTCAGAATGTTCCATCAAGCTATAACAACTGGTACCTGCATTACAAGGTGAGTAACAACTGCGGCAGTGATGTGAGCAACGTTGTTCAGATTCATGTTAATGATGCACCAATTATTGCCACACCTACAACGCCTCAGGCCATTTGCGCAGGCGGTAGCTTTAACCTCACAACGCCAACAATTCAAAATAATGGTGCCACCATAACCAATCAAGGTTGGCAGATTGCGGCGACACAAAATGGTCCCTATAATGCCTTTAACAATAATAACGTTCCCTATACCTACAACAATTATTGGATTCGCTATTTCGCTGTAAACGAGTGTGGCGAGTCGCACAGCGTAAGCGTTCAGGTGACGGTGAACGATGAGCCTTTGGTGAGTAACATTACCGCTCCATCACCCATTTGTGCGGGAGAGACGTTCAATTTAATTACCCCACAAGTCACATGGAGGCATGTCAATCAAGGCACGGGTAGCTGGGAGATTCAAATCGATGGCGTGTGGCAGACTTTGAACAATAGCAACATCCCGTTTGCTTACAATGGATGTAACATCCGTTATAAGGCCGTCAACGGCTGCGGTACGGCCTATTCATCCAATAATGTTCAAGTAACGGTGTATTCCACCGAACCGACTTACGACACCATCACTGCTTGCGACACCTATGTTTGGAATGGAGTGCCATGTAATCATACAGGTAATTATCAAGTACAGGTGCAGAATGCCAATGGTTGTACCATCACTGCGAATCTGTATTTCATCATGAGCGATGCCTACACTGAGACCCAAACCGTTTCGGAGTGTTTCTCCTATACATGGCCCAAGAATGGTGTGAATTACACCAGTACAGGTATCTACGATTACACTGTGGAGAGTGGAAATCCTTTGGTTTGCGATAGTATTTTTACGCTGAATTTGACCATAAATAATGCACCACAGATTATGGGTGACATTTCGTCTCCCTCTGATATTTGTTCGGGCAATCCTCTCAGTGTGATGATTCCGCAATATGAGATGAATCACAGTGGAGGTGGAGATGCCCATTGGGAATATGCCACTTCATCCAGCGGTCCGTTTACCGCTTTTGACCCATCAACAATCAATTTGGGCTATGGTACGTATTATCTTCGTTTTGCTGTCGTCAACGACTGTGGCTCCGATTTCAGTAATGTGGTGCAGTTCCATGTGAATGGCACACCTGAGATTGAAGGTCAGTTGAGCGCATTCCAAGTTTGCGAAAACAATCCGCTCGACCTTCCGGAGATCAATGTCGAATGGATGAACACAAATGAAAACGACCGTGTGGCAGAGTGGCAGATGGCGAATACACAAAATGGAAGTTATGCCGGTATCAATCCGACAATGCTCATGCAAATGTCGCATAATGGCTGCTGGATTCGTTATTACGCGCATACCTCATGCGGCACTGATATCCTTGGTCCGGTACCCATTACAGTGCTTTCTGTCGAAGACCAATGGTTGGAAACCATCACGGAATGTGACTTTTATCAACTGCCTTCAGGTGAGATAATCACAGAAAGTCAAGTGGTTGAATACGAAGTGCTTGAACCTTGCTTCTACACCATTTACCAACCCGTGGTCATCAATCATAGTGATTATGTTGTTGATCCTATTACTTCATGTCATGACGATTATGTTTGGCATGGACACACTTTCCATCGGTCGGAACAGACGCAATACGCTTGGGATACACTTCAAAATACGAGTGGTTGTGATAGCATTGTGGAATTGAATCTTGATTTTGGAGATTATTCCACCTATGTGCATAACAGGATAGCGTGCGACTCATACGAATGGGAGATGAACCCGGGGCATGTTTATTATGAGACCCAACGCGACTCGGTGTTTGTGCCAGCCGTTGGCACCGACGATTGCGACACATGGTATTTCCTTGAACTCACCGTGGGACATAACAGTCTAATTGATGGCGGCTCCATGACGGAATGCAGTGGATTTGTGTGGCATGGCATACCCTATTATGAGGACGCGATCCTGTACGATTCCTTGCAAACCCCTGTGACCCATTGCGACAGCATCATCTTTTACAACCTGACCATCACTCCGCCCATTTTCACTGAGGAAAGCATCGAATCATGCCAGCCAATATGGTGGCAAGATCATCTGTTTGAGGAAGATGGAGAAGTGTTTACGGCAACACTCACTTCGCCAGTGACAGGTTGCGACAGCATTGTGACCATGCACTTCAGCTTGTCTGATGAAATTGTCCATGAGTTTGATACGGTAGCTTGCGAACCTTTTACTTGGTTTGAATATGAGTGTAATATAAACGGCATGATTTGCTCCCATCAATTCCAGACCCCAATGGGTTGTGACAGCACAGTGATTAAACATGTGTATCTGAATACGGCAGAGATGAGTACACAGTTTATTGCCGCTTGCGATTTCTTTGAGTATAATGGGGTGGTATATGATGAGCCAGGTGTCACTTTTATTGACGTCGATACTATTTTCAGCCAACAGGGTTGTGACAGCATCGTCCGGCGTATTCGTCTTGAAATCAAGGATTCGGAACATATTGGCCTTATCAGTGGCTTGTCGAATGTGTATGTGGCTTCCAACTTGTTCAGCGGTATTTACCGATACGAAGTCAATCCTGAGGAGGTGCAAGATGACATTGTTTGGAGCTTGTCGAACAGCGATTGGCAGATTATTGAGGCTCAAGATAACTATTGCCGCATATTTGTTACCACACCTGGCACTTCCACTTTGACGGCCAATTTCAGGACACCTGATTGCGGTGAGATAGTCCGTGAATTCGTCATCAATGCTGGCTTCTTCGGTGTGGGCGAGCAAGCCTTGGAAGTAAATGTCTTCCCCAATCCAACCAAGGGCACCGTTACTGTGGAGGCTGAAGGCATCGAAAGAATTCGTTTGACCAACATGATGGGGCAAGTGCTTGAGGTGCGCGAATGCGACCGTTCAGATAGCGAAATGTTGAACCTTAATGGCTATGCACCTTCAATTTATCTCCTCGAAATCGAGACGGTGAACGGTACAGCGAAGAAACGCTTGGTTCTGTGTCGATGATTTTTCATGAAATATTCCTGAAAGAACAAAGCAATCGTAAGATTTCCTATCTTTGCGCGTAAATACAACATCACATGAGACCTAAGCGATTTATACTATTTGTTTTGTTTTTTCTTTCTGTGGCAGTTTCTTTTGCCCAGCCAGTCGTCATCAACCCACCCTCAGCTAACATCCAACCTGGTCAGTCGGTGACGTTGACAGCTTCGGGAGCCATGTATTATCAATGGTCGCCTGCCACAGGGCTTTCGACCACTGAGGGTCCTGTAACTGTTGCTTCCCCCACGGTGACCACTACCTACACCTGCGAAGGCTATGCCCCAGGCGCGGAGAGTGTGGTGAATGGTGACTTCGAACAAGGCAATGTGGGCTTTACCTCGGCATACTTGTACAATTCCAACCTTTGGGACGAAGGAACCTATTACGTGGATTCTGATGCCAGCCTGCACCATGAAAACTTCCATGGCTACGGCCATGGCGGCAGTGGCAACTTTATGATGGTCAACGGATCCATCAGTCCGGGCACCAATGTTTGGACGGAGGAAATCAGCGTGAACCCCAACAAATGGTACGCTTTCTCGACTTGGGCATGTACTTTGGCAGGTGTCGCCGGTCAGATGGCCTTGCTGCAGTTCAGTATCAATGGAACTCAGATCGGTGAGGTGTTTTCAGCTCCGGCATCGACCATGGTTTGGGAACAATTCTATGAGCTGTGGTACAGCGGCAACTCCACCACGGCCACCATCACCATCCTCAACCAGAACACGAATGGCGACGGCAATGACTTCGGGTTGGACGATATCTCCTTCCGTGAACTTGTGCTTGTGGGTAACCCGACCTGTACGGTTTATGTGGGCAGCATGAGCGCCTCAGCCACGGCAGATGATACGGAGCTATGTGAAGGTGAGTCGACGACGCTTCATGCCTTGCCTACGGGAGGTTCGGGCAACTATTCCTATAGTTGGACACCCGCCAACAGTCTGGACAACGCCACCATTCAGAATCCAGTGGCTACACCTCCCGTTGGTACCACAACCTACACTTGCCATGTTACTGACAACAGTTGGGGCAGTGCGCAAGACGTGAGCGTTAGCATCGTGGTACATCCCAACGAAGTAGAGCATGAGTATGAAACCATTTGCGAAGGCGATACTTACGACTTCTATGGCCAGATGGTCAGCGCCCCAGCCCAATATGAGCATCAAACACAAACTGAGTATGGTTGCGACAAGACCATCTTTTTACATTTGGATAATTGGCCAACGTACGACGAGACTACCATCACAGAATACATCTGTGACGGTGAGAGTTTTACCTTTTATGGTACATCCTATGACCATTCCTGCCAAGAGTCCTACATTGATCATAGCATCCATGGCTGCGATAGTATCGTCAGACTTAACCTGACCGTTTATCCACCCAATGATACCGTGCTTATCGACCCAAGCATCTGCGTTGGTGACACCTATGATTTCCATGGAACGCTCTATGACCAAGATGGCCAAATCGCCTATTTCGACACGATAGACATCCATGGCTGTCTGAAAGTGGAGAAACTGGTGCTCACCGTCGACCAATACCAGATGCCTCCGGTGCTCAATCAATATGAGTGTTATGAAAACGGGACAACACCCAGCTGGACTTGGGATAAGACCGGTATTACCTATCATGAGGATACCTATGACGAAATCATCCTTGACGACCCCAATGGCGGATGTCCCATCAAGCATCGGCTTGACTTGAAATTTCATGAGGAATTCTATAACGAGCAATCGAAAGTGGCTTGCGACTATTTCTATTGGCCTATTACCGGTGAGACTTATTACGATAGTCAGGACCGAATTGAGAAGACATTCCATACGACATTTGGCGATACCGAATGCGACAGCACCTACGTGCTCCATCTTGAGATTAGCGATTATGAGACGGTAGAATTCACCTTGCCGCAAGAAGAGAGTTGCGATAGCTATTATTGGGATCCCCAAGGGTTAGCATACACCACAGATGATGCTTTCGATCCTGAAGACCACATTTTCACCGAGTCGGGTTCATATCATAGAAGGTACAAAAACGTTCTCGGCTGCGATAGCTTGGTGACCTTGAATATGTTTTTTGACTACACGCCTTCACCTACCGAGATCTATCCTATGGATTCTGCAAATACGGCCCCGCATTGGGTGATTACCGCTACTGAGTTCCAAATCAACTCATACGACTTCTATCTCTGGGACAATAACCCACATTGCGTTTGGGATACCGTTACTTGGAGCTTTGAAAAACCATTGGAATGGGTGCTTGAGCCTTTCGGGCACAAGGGAACATGTTGTAAGGTATATGTGCTTAATCAAGTGAGCGATACCGTCTGGCTGGATGCCCGTGCTTTCAACCGTTGTGCACCCGATGAGGGCGTCGTGCAAAGATACTGGTTTGTTTGCTCATTCTATGGTGTTGAAGATTACGGCCCTTTGAGTGATTCTGAAGTTAACTTTGAGGTGTATCCCAATCCCAACAACGGACAGATGACACTGCAGTTTGAACATCTCACAGGCAAGATAGATGTTAAGGTTTATGACATGATGGGTAACTTGATAGATAACATACAGGTTTATAACGATATGGTATCCAGTACAATACAATACAACATGATGGGTCGCCCCGATGGTGTGTATTTCTTTATTGCCACAGGGAATGAAGGTACTGTATCTAAAAAAGTGGTTATTGAATAGACAATGAAAAAGGCCTTACTTTTCATATTTTGGTTTTGTGTTACTTTGGGCTGCAAGGCGCAGACCGACACTGAGTTTTGGTTTGCCGCTCCTGACCTTGACGTGAATCATGCGGAACAACCCATTCGTTTTTGTGTTGTTTCATACGAAGAAGCCGCCACAGTGGTGTTTGAGCAGCCCGCAAATGCTATCTTTAGCCCTCAGACTTTTCATCTTGAAGCCCATGACTGCTATGTTTACGATGTGTCAAACATCATCGACATTGTTGAGACCCAGCCATACAATGCTGTGCTTGATTTTGGCTTCTATATCCATTCCGACACACCTGTATCGATTTATTATGAGTCGGACAACAACAATAGCGAAATCTATTCTCTGAAAGGCAAAAACGCATTGGGAACAAGTTTCGTGGTGCCTATGCAATACTCTTTCGAGAACTATTATTCAAGCACCTGTAGCCGTATCGAGGTGGTGGCATCACAAGATGACACGGAAGTCACTTTTTATCCTTCAGTTGCCATTAAGGGCGGAGGGCAGCCAGGGATACCTGTCACGGTCAACCTCGACCGGGGACAGTCGTATGCCATCGAAGCCGCAAGTCCACAAGGGCAAGCCCATCTGCGCAATACGCGGATCACTTCCACCAAGCCCATAGCTGTAAATACTTCGGATGATTCGGTGAATCTCGGTGGGCACTATGACCTGGTTGGCGACCAAATCGTCCCCGTCGACCTGTTGGGTACCGACTACATCGCCATCTGGAACAACAATCCTGACGAATATCTCTTCTTTTTCCCGACGGAAGACAATACCAGCATCTATTTGAACGGAGGTACTATTCCTGTGGCTACGCTTGATGTTGGGCAGGAATATATGTGCCAAATCTCTTCCGCGGTGGAGTATATCCATGCCGATAAGCCTATCTCCGTGTTCCAGTTGTCCTCAAGTTCACTGAATGAATTTGGCGGTACGGTTTTGCCCCAAATCAGTTGCACTGGCTCACGCAAGACGGTCTATAAACGCCAAAGCACCTCCAATTTGGTGGTCACGCTGATTGTCAAGACAGCCAATGCCGACGGCTTTGTACTCAATGGCAACTCGAGCTATATTACTGCGGCAGACTTCACGCCTGTGCCCGCCAATCCCGACTATTCCTATTGCAAGAAGAATGTCAGTAACTATGTTCCTACCAATGGCCTGATGTCGCTCGAAAACACCTATGCGGATGGTTATTTCCATTTGGGTATTTTGACTGGTGATGAAGGAGCTACATGGAATTATGGCTATTTCTCTGATTACCAGCCTTACGCTTTTGCCGAGTTTTTGATGGGCGATACATATTGTTCTGGTCAAGACATTGAGTTTTACTATTCAACGGAAAATGTTTCCAATCTGGTTTTAGTCCTTCCCGATGGGACTGAGGCTCAGCTACCTTTTGTGCTAAACAATGCCCAAACCGAACATTCGGGCCGTTATTCGCTTCGTGGAGAGGATTGTAATGGCGTGCGTGTTTTGGATGTGATTGATATTACAATTAATGAAGCAGCCCAGACCCAAGTTTACATTAATGGTTGTAACAGTGTTGTTTGGCATGACCACACTTTTTTGCATTCCATCGATACGATTTGGATGGAACCAGGTGCGGGTCTTGATGAATGTGATAGTGTCTTCTTGCTCCATTTCACGGTTTATCCACCTAACGATACCACGCTTATAGATCCTACCATTTGTGTTGGGGATACATACGACTTTCATGGAACGCTCTATGACCAGGATGGCCAAATTGCCTATTTCGACACCGTTGACAACCATGGCTGCCTGAAAGTGGAGAAGCTGGTGCTCTCTGTCGATGAATTCCAAATGCCACCGGTGCTCAACCAATATGAGTGCTATACCTATGGGACAACCCCAAGTTGGTATTGGGACAAGACTGGCATTACCTATCATGAAGACACCTACGACGAAATCGTCCTTGACGACCCTAACGGCGGCTGTCCCATCAAGCATCGGCTGAAACTCAAGTTCCACGAGGCGTATTATCATGAGGAATCAAAGGAGGCATGTGGCTCTTATTATTGGCCTATCACAGGGCAAACGTATTATGATAGCCAAGACCCTATAGTTCAGACTTTCCACTATGCCTTTGGCGACAAGGAGTGTGACAGTACATACGTGCTACATTTGGTTATCAACGATTACGAAACGAGCGAATTTGAGGTGCCTCAAGAAGAGAGCTGTGACGGCTATTTGTGGGATCCGCTCGGGAAAACCTACACCACCGATGACCTTTATGATCCGGTAGACCATTACTTTACTCAGTCGGGTTCTTACCATAGGACATACACCAATATGATGGGCTGTGATAGTATAGTGACTATGAACATGCATCTTGACTATACACCTTCGCCCACAGAAATCTATCCCATGGATACTGCCAACATAACCCCTCATTGGGTCATCACCCCCTCTGAGTTCCAAATCAACTCGTATGATTTTTATTTGTGGGAGCAGAATCCGGACTGCCATTGGGACACCGTCGCTTGGAGCTTGGACGAACCTTCTACATGGATACTTAAGCCTTTTGGAAATAAGGGAAGCTGCTGCAAAGTGTACGTGCTGAACCATGTGGATGACACGGTTTGGTTGAGAGCCCATGTCTTCAATCGTTGCGATTCCGTAAATGGAGTTGAGAAAAAGTATTGGCTTATTAGCTCTTTCTATGGTATTGAGGAAAACGGCGATTCAACAGGCGCATCGACCGCTAATTTTGAAGTGGTCCCTAATCCCAACAATGGACAGATGACCCTCCAGTTTGAACATCTCACAGGTAGGATAGATGTCAAGATTTATGATATGAAAGGCGTTCTTGTTGATAACATTGAGACTCATAACGAAGGCGAAACTAATTCCATGCAATACAATTTTAGAGGCAATTGTGGCGTTTATTTCATTGTGGTCACAGGGAAAGAAGGAGTGGTGGCCAAAAAAGTGATTGTCAGATAAATGTGTGAATTATGAAAAACAGGAAAATCATAATTGTTCTTGGCTTACTCATGACATGTGGCTTGGCACTGACCTGCTGCACGAAAAATGATGAAAACACCATCGCGCTCATCGGCACGGAGTATTATATCGATGACATCCTTTCGGTGATTCCCGACTCGTTGCAGACCAGTTTTTTTGTCGAGTTTGGTAGTATTCCAGAAGGTCCAGTTCCTCCCAAGATCGATGGTAGTTATGTGATGGCTCCCAAACTGCGTGTGAGTTCCAATTTGACTGAATATGAATGGCCCTTACAAACAGTTGAACCTAATATGTATATGCGTTTCGTCAACCAGCATAACGGTATAGTCAAGATGGACTTGAACGAGGCTACTGAAACGGTGACCGATACGGTGTTTGTCTGTGGTAATGGCAGTGCCTTCGCGGTTTATTTCATTGAGAATAAGGCCTATGAGATAGAGCTTGGTGGACAGACGTACCATTCCAAGGTGCGACGTGGAATCGTGATGAAAGGTCAGGTGGTTGAGGATGGACTGAAGGATTTCCGTTATGCGACTATCATCATGAAGAGTGAGGATGATTCCAACGGCCTCATCGCACAATATCCCCAAGGCTCTTATTTCATCTATAAAGATGGTGATGGATTGGCAAAAAGAGAGGTGTGGTAAAAATGTATGGAAAGATGAAAAGATATTTGATAATCATATTGTTAAGTACTTGCTTTTGTGCTGCTTCCTTTGCCCAAATGAGCAAAAGCCAGCCAACGGGAGAAGCCATTTCTATTGGTCTAAAAGGCGGTGTGAATATTCCTAGGATGCTGTATTTCAACAACAAGGCTTTGAATCAACTTCCTCAGGCCTTTCTTTTTACTCCTATGGGCGGTTTGTTTGTTGATGTTCCGATGGGTAATGTGTTTGCCCTGTCGCCCGAGTTGGTGTATCTGAAGCGTGGCACGGATATCAGTTATGAACATCGTTCAGGCTCAAAGGTGCATTATAGCATGGCTGTGCATTTTGCCGATTTCCGTCTTCCTTTGGAATTGCGTTTGCCCATCAAGCCATATTTCCAGCCCTATCTTATGGTGGGCGGTGAAGCCGGCATGCGTTTGGGAGGACAGATTCACATCAACCGTACTTCACCAGCCGAGTTGGACGAGACCATCAATGTGGGCAACGCCAACATGAATATGATTCATGCAGGAGCTTTTGCAGGAGTAGGAATCCGCAGCCGGATTGGCTTGGGTAGCAGCCATATCCTAATTAAACTCAGTGCTTCTGTCCATCAAGGTCTGCTCGATAGTTATGCGGCTGGCGAGAAAGATGAAAGCATTCCAGCTGTCAATGTCAATGCATACCAAACCACAGGTTTGCGTCTACCTCAAGGTCTGGAAGTCTGCTTAGGCATCGGTATTCCTTTGGAAAAGAAGCTTGAGGATGCTTGCGCCACTTTTGCCAATGACCGTTACCGTCGTCACGGTAAGGGTAGGCATCTGTTTGGATATTGAGTTATTCCAGATACGTGTATCCGTACAACCCAGAGCGGTAGTTCGACAGGAATTCCTTGCCTTCCTCGACTGAAATCTTGCCTTCCTTGACGCACTTGGTGACCCAGGTCTCCACCGTGCGGACGAGTTTCTTCGGGCTATACTGCACATATTCCAACACATCGGCAACAGTCTCGCCATCGATGACTTGGTCGATATAATAGCCCTTTTCATCCACGGAGATATGCACCGCGTTGGTGTCGCCAAAGAGGTTGTGCAGGTCACCCAAGATTTCCTGATAGGCACCTACTAGGAACACACCAATATAATAGTGTTCCTTCTCACCAAAGGAGTGCAGCGGGATGGTGTGCTGCGTCGATTTGGCGACAAAGTTGGTGATTTTGCCGTCGCTGTCGCAGGTGATGTCCTGCAAGGTAGCGAGGTGGGTCGGGTTTTCGTCGAGTCTTTGGATGGGTATGATGGGGAAGAGCTGGTCGATGGCCCAGAGGTCGGGCAATGACTGGAACAGTGAGAAGTTGCAGAAATATTTGTCGGCCAAAAGCTTCGGCAATGAAGTGAAGTCTTCGGGGACACGCTTCAGGCTGTTGGCGATATGGTTCACCTCGCGGGCAATGCTCCAAAACAGTCGTTCGATTTTGGCGCGCGACTTGAGGTCGAGCAGGCCGAGGCTGAACAGGTTGAGGGCTTCTTCACGAATCTCTTGGGCGTCGTGCCAGATTTCCAAGGAAGAACTCTTGGTTAACTCGTCCCAAGAATCGTAGAGTTCCTTGATGAGCTCATGGTCGTTTTCTTCGGGCTCTTCGTCGTCGTCCCATTCGGGCAGCGAAGTCTTCTCCAATACTTCGAAGATGAGCACGGAGTGGTGTGCTGTCAAGGCGCGACCCGACTCGCAGATGACGTTGGGGTGGGGGAGTTCGTTCTTGTCGCAGGCATCCACGACGGTGTAGATGGCGTTGTTGGCGTATTCCTGAATGCTATAGTTCACCGAGCTGGCGCTGCTGGAACTGGTGCCATCGTAGTCGACGCCGAGACCGCCGCCCATGTCGACATATTCGATATGGTAGCCCATCTTGTAGAGCTGCACATAGAACTGTGCCGCCTCACGCAAAGCCACGTTGATTTTCTTAATCTTGCTGACCTGGCTGCCGATGTGGTAGTGTACCAATTTCAGGCAGTCTTTCATGTCATGTTCATCGAGGAAGTCGAGGGCTTCGAGGAGTTCGGAAGAGGTGAGGCCGAACTTGCTGCCGTCGCCGCCCGATTCCTCCCATTTGCCTGCGCCGGAGCTGGCCAATTTGATGCGCACACCCAAGTTAGGCGTGACCTTCAAACGTTTGGCAATCTTGGCCGTAATCTTCAGCTCATTGAGTTTCTCGATGACAATGATGATTTTACGTCCCATTTTTTGGGCCAGCAAGGCCAGTTCAATAAACTCCTCGTCCTTGTAGCCATTGCAAACGATGAGCGAGTCCGAATCGGTGCCGAGGGCGATGATGGCGTGGAGCTCAGGCTTGGAACCGGCCTCCAGACCTATGTTGCATTTTTTGCCGTGGCTGACGATCTCTTCGACCACGGGGCGCATTTGGTTCACCTTGATGGGCATCACCACGAAGTTCTGTCCGTGGAACTCGTATTCCTTGGCCGCTTCCTTGAAACAGGAGTCGATCTTATTGATACGGTCGTCGAGGATGTCGGGGAAACGCAGCAGCATAGGAGCTGAAACGTCCCTAAGTGACAGTTCGTCAACCAATTCCGGCAGGTCTACTGAGGCACAGCCTTCCTTGGGTGTCACGACCATGTGGCCTTTTTCGTTGATGGAAAAATAACTTCCGCCCCAGCCTTTCACGTTGTAAAGGTCCTCGGAGTCTTCAATGCGCCATTTTCTCATGTCTTTGTTTATTATTTGTTTGTTCAACAAGTAGAGGCCCCTGAGCTTGTCGAAGGGCCGTATTCATTATCAAATGGGCTGCAAAACTATTAAAAATATTCGGTTTTGCGCACTTTTCCTTATTTTTGCACAAAATTATCTGTTATGAGGCTCATTATCGATGCCGGTTCTACCAAAATGGGATGGATTCTCATGGATGGCCATGAGGTCAAAGCACATTTTGCGACCAAGGGCTTCAACCCGAATTACTCTCCCATGCAAGACCTTGTAGAGATATGCCGCGGCGCATCTCTACCCAACGATAACATTCATTTTATCCATTATTACGGCACAGGTTGTGGCAACGAACAGAACTGCCAAACCATCAAAGAGGTCTTCCAAAACCAATTTCCTGATGCCGACATCCATGTCACCCATGATCTGATGGCCGCTTGTCATGCCGCCTTAGGCCATGAAAAAGGTATCGCTTGCATCCTCGGGACGGGCTCAAATTCATGTCTTTACGATGGAGAGAGCATCATCGAAAAAGCCATTTCCTTAGGCTATCTTGTCGGTGACGAAGGCAGTGGCATGCACATCGGTAGGGAAGTGGTGAGGGCCTATTTCTATGGCTTCATGCCTGAGGAATTGCGGATGAGGTTCGATATGGAGTATCATTTGGAATTGAAGGATTTCATTCAGCGGTTGTATCATGAGGGACAACCTTCAAAGTATTTGGCCACTTTCGCCAAGTTTGCAGGCGAGCACCAATCAAATCCTTTTATAAAAGAATTGGTGAAAGGTTGTTTCAAATCCTTCATCGAAGCTTTTGTCCTTCGCTACGATGCCAGTCGGTCGTTAAAGGTTAGTTTTATCGGCTCTGTGGCTTACCATTTCCAAGACATCTTGAAAGAGAGCTTTGCTGAATATGGCCTCACTTTGGGCAAGGTCATGCAAGCGCCTGCTGAAGGGCTGATAAAATACTATCAGGGTGTAAATGTCTAAGATTTTTTTATAGTTTTGGGGTCTGGAATTATCAAATAAAAATAGAATAGTCATGAAGAAAGCATTTATCTTGTTAATGAGTTTAGTTGCCATAATGACAGCGAACTTGAATGTTATGGCCCAGGAAACTGCAACTGCCAATGCTTCTATGGGCGACGATGTCAACAGGTCGCAATATAGCTTCATCACTGATGGCAACTGGAACGATGGCAGCCATTGGAACACTGGCACAGTGCCTCCCTCGGGCAGCGATGTGGTGATTATGGCCAACGCCATTATTTCCACTGGTTACACCGCTGTGGTCAATGAGGTCAGCATAGTTGGTGGCAGCATCACCGTGGCCGATGGTGGCCAGTTAAGGCACAACACCGAGAATCTAGTGGTGACGATGAAGAAAAACCTCGAGCCATACGATGACGTGAATGGTACGGATAACTACTTCCTGTTGGCTTTCCCGTTCAGTGATGATGTCGCAGTTCCTTCCACTATGACTTTCGCTGAAGGCATCGATTTCTACATATTCAGCCAGAATTATCCAAATGCTGAGTGGCGCAACAATAAACAGGAAAATATTGCTACCGTGGGCGGCACTGCTGGCTACCTTTACGCTACCCCCGAAGCCATTGAACTTTCGCTTACGGGCAGTACCTATCCCTCATATAATGAGGAAGTTAAACCCGTGACTGTCCCATACGATGAAGGCTCCACCAACCCTTACAATGGCTGGGCGCTCTTGGGTAATCCATTCACCTGCAATGCTTATGTCTATTGTCATAACAGCGACAACGAACTCGTCCCGATGGATTTCATGGTGTATGACGCAACTGGTGATTTGGTGACTTTGTCAGGCGAGCCTATTGCTCCGATGCAAGGCTTCTTCGTAAAAGTGACTGAAGCGACGACGGTTTACATCAAGAATTATGCTGACCATTCTTTCCATGAATATGTCGACCTCGGCTTGCCGAGCGGCCTGTTGTGGGCCACCTGCAATGTGGGTGCCAACACGCCAGAGGAATACGGCGGCTACTTTGCTTGGGGCGAGACACAGCCGAAGGATTACTATGATTGGAGTACCTACCAGTATTGCAATGGCAGTGAAAATACGCTAACTAAGTATTGTAGCTTTGACGAATATGGCTACAATGGTTTCACTGACAGTTTGAGTATGTTGCAGCAAGGTGATGATGCAGCAAAAGTAAACTGGGGTGAAAACTGGCGAATGCCTGTAGAGGAAGAATGGGTGGAACTAATTGAAAACACCACTTCCGAATGGACTTCCCAAAATGGTATATATGGTGTGCTGTTTACTGCAGAGAATGGTAATACTCTGTTCTTGCCTGGTGCAGGGTGCCGTTATGAAAGCAATCTTAACGGTGCGGGCGAAAGCTGTTGTTATTGGTCAAGCTTGCTTTCCATTTACAATCCATTGCGAGCAAGCGCTGCTGGCTTTGAAAATATGTATTCTGAGGTTTTTGATGCCCGTCGTTGCATTGGATATTCTATCCGTCCTGTGCGATTTTCAACACAGAGCAATTTCCCCACTGGAACTATCAATGGCAAGTTTACCATCAACGAAGATGGGGGCAAAATTTATTTCTCGCAAGGCAACCTACAATATCAAGCTTCCACCAACATATGGAAGTTTGCCGAGAGCCAATACGACTACATTGGTGATGCCAATAGTAACATCTCCTCGTCTTACGATGGCTGGATAGACTTGTTCGGTTGGGGAACGAGTGGCTACCATGATACAAACGATCCTTATAACGTGAACTATCAGCCTTGGTCAAGCTCAGATTCGTTGCTGGACAATGAGTATAATAGTTATGGTTACGGTCCTTCATCGAACATGCCTGACATGAACCTAACGGGCACCAGCGCCAATTATGACTGGGGCGTTAACAATCCAATCAGCAATGGCGGCAACACTGCTAATCAGTGGCGCACTTTAACTCAACCCGAATGGAGCTATATCTTAAACACTAGAAATACTACCTCGGGCATCCGTTTTGCAAAAGCTCAGGTGAACGATGTCAATGGTGTGATTTTGTTGCCCGATGATTGGACAACTGACACATATAACTTAAACAATACCAACAATATTGGAGCTTCATACATTAGCAATGTGTTAAATGCATCCCAATGGGTTATGATTGAAAATGCTGGTGGCGTATTTCTTCCAGCTGCCGGTGGACGTTTCGGAACCACGGTCGCTGATGTCGGTTCCGCTGGATTCTATTGGTTGTCTTCGAGCAATTCCAGTTGCTGTGCGTATTATGTTTATATTTACAATTTTGGTATTTATCTAGTTGACTACAGACGTTACCTAGGGCGTTCTGTGCGTCTTGTTTGTGATGTCGAGAGTTGATTTCACGTGTCGGCAGAGGCGATGCTGTTTTTTTCGCTCAATAACGAAGTCATCATTTCGTCAGGCATTATCCAAGTATAGCTCTTGTCTTTCCTCAACCAAGTCATCTGCCGCTTGGCATATTGCCGTGTGTGGATCTTGATTTGCTCCACGGCCTCTTCAAGGGTGCATTGTCCGTCGAAATAGGCGAAGAGTTCCTTGTAGCCGACCGTGTTCAAAGCATTCAGATGGCGTTTGGGATACAAGGCTTTGGCTTCTGCCAAAAGGCCTTGTTCCATCATCATGTCGACACGCTTGTCGATGCGCTCTATGAGGGCTTGGCGGTCCCAAAGCAAGGCGTATTTCTTGATGTCGAAGTCGCGGTGGACGGAGTTGCCACTGCGGAAAGAGGAGAAAGGCTGCCCCGTTTGGTAGCAGACTTCCAAGGCACGTTGCAGGCGGCGAGGATTTTGCTGGTCGACGGTGGCATAATACTCGGGATCGAGGCGCTGGACTTCATCTTGGAGGGCTTTCAGGCCGCATTCATCATAGAGACGCTGCACTTTTTCCCTGATTTCGGGATCCACGTCAGGCATGACGTCGATGCCGTTGCAAACCGCATCGATGAAGAGACCGGAGCCACCCGTCATGACGACGGTATCATGGGCCTTGAAGAGCTCATTCAAAAGTCGTAATACATCGCGCTCATAGTCGGCGACATCGTATTTGTCCTCGATGCTGATATGGTGCACAAAGTAATGCATGACCTGGCTCAGTTCTTCCTCGGTGGGTGCAGCTGTTCCGATGCTCATTTCCTTGTAAAACTGTCGGCTGTCAGCGGAGAGGATGACAGTGTTCAAGGCCTTGGCTAACTCGATGGAGAAGGAGGTCTTGCCCGATGCGGTGGGGCCAGCGATGACGACTAAGGTTTTCTTATTAGTAGGGTACGGGCCCTTCGACCCTTCGATGGGCCTCAGGGACCGCAGGCTCAGGGACCCTTCGCTTTTCATAAGGCCAAGGTCCCTGAGCTCGTCGAAGGGCCGATTTATATGGTTTATGCCATTATCCATTTCACATTTTATTCGGCACCGGCCCATTATTAGCCACCACAATCGGCTCTTGGATTTCCTTCACTACGCTGAGTCCTAGCTTTTGTCCCTCTTCCTTCATAAAGGCATACGCCTCGCTAAAGTTGTTCCCGATGACACCATCCAAAATAGCCTCGCGTATGGCATTCTTGATGACGCCGACCTCGCGACCCTCTGGGATGCCGAAGGTCTCCATGATGGCGATGCCGTCGATAGGCGGCTGCCAGTTGCGCAGGTGGTCCTTGGCTTCGATTTCCTTCAGTTTCTCCTGAACAATCTCGAAGTTGTGGTGATATTTCTTGATCTTCTCCTCGTTCTTCGAGGTGATGTCGGCATGGCAGAGCAACATGAGGTCGTCGATGTCGTCGCCAGCGTCAAAAAGCAACCTTCTCACGGCACTGTCGGTGACGATATCCTCAGCCAACACGATAGGGCGGAGGTGGAGCAACACGAGCTTTTCCACATATTTCATCTTCTCGTTCAAGGGCAACTTCATGGCAGCGAAGATCTTGGGCACCATCTTGGATCCTTTGAACTCGTGGCCGTGGAAGGTCCAGCCCGTGCCTTCCTCCCAACGTTTGGTTTGTGGCTTGGCGATGTCGTGCAACAAAGCAGCCCAGCGCAGCCAGAGGTCATTGCTCTTCTCGGCCACTTGGTCAAGCACTTGCAATGTGTGCAGGAAGTTGTCCTTGTGGCCTCGACCTTGCACGACTTCCACACCTTTCAATTGGCAGAGTTGCGGGAAGATGAGTTTCAACAAGCCGCTTTCATCCAATAGCTTGAAGCCAATGGAAGGCTTCGGCGAGAGGATGATTTTGTTCAGTTCCTCGGTGACACGCTCCATCGACACGATCTTGATGCGCTCGGCATTGCGCTTGATGGCCTCGAAAGACTCGGATTCGATGTAGAACTTGAGTTGCGAAGCGAAACGGATGGCACGCATCATGCGCAATGGGTCGTCGGAATAAGTGATGTCGGGGTCTAAAGGTGTCCTCAACAGCAATTCCTCCATGTCGGCCATGCCGCCGTAAAGGTCAATGAGCGTACCGAAGTCATCAGCGTTGAGACTGAGGGCCATGGCATTGATGGTGAAGTCGCGGCGACTGATGTCGTCTTCCAAGGTGCCGTTTTCCACCACGGGCTTGCGGCTGTTGCGGTCGTAGGACTCTTTCCTCGCGCCCACAAACTCCACTTCCATGCCATCGAAGCGGATCATGGCCGTGCCGAAGGCGCCGTAGTATTTGGCTTCCTTATGACCGGGCAGGAGAGAGGCGACCTTCTTTGCGAGGGTGATGCCGCTACCCACAGTGACCACGTCAATGTCATTCGACGGACGGCGCAACAGGATGTCGCGCACATAGCCGCCGATGACATAGCTCTTGTAGCCCAACTCCGCGCTGGCGTAGGCAATCACTTTAAAGATCTTGCTGCTGATATGTTTCTTGAAGTCGTAGTTCATCAGACTTTGGCTTCTTCAAGGACTTTCTTCTCGTTCGGGATGACGTTGACGATGGTTTCTTCGCCCTTTTCGTCGAGGTCGATGCTGATGGTGTCGCCGATGTGGAGGTTGGCGGAGATGATGGCCTCGGCCAAGACGTCTTCCACGTACTTCTGGACGGCACGTTTCAACGGACGGGCACCATATTGTTCGTCCCAGCCCTTCTCGGCGAGGAAGTCCATAGCTTTCTCGGTGATTTCGATCTTGTAGCCCATCTCCTCGACGCGCTTGACCACCTGACGGATTTCGATGCCGATAATTTTCTGGATGTCATTCTTATCCAAGGCATTGAACATCACCACATCATCGACACGGTTGAGGAACTCGGGCGCGAATGTGCGCTTCAAGGCGTTGTCGATGACGCTCTGTGAATACTCGTTCTTCGCGTTGAGCTTGGCCTGTGTGCCGAAGCCTACACCTTGACCAAAGTCCTTCAATTGGCGCGAGCCGATGTT
>JAFWRA010000210.1 GCA_017508895.1 Bacteroidales bacterium | reverse complement strand
TGCAGGATTTGTGGCGTTGAATGTAGTGGCGGCTTACATAATATTCATTTTGACCATATTATTCCATGGTCAAAGGGCGGAGAAACCACATTGGAAAACTTGCAAGTATTGTGCTCTGCTTGTAATGAAGCCAAAGGCAATATGTAATTATTTCGCCACCTCCACAATCTTCTCTCCCAACGCCAACTGAATCATGGCAATGGTTTTGCTGTAGCCTCGTTGATTTCCTCATAAAGCGCCACCGGCCCCTCGTGCCAAAGCTTGGTTTCCTCTATTTCCAATCTCTTGTACATTTCCGACCGATAAATTCGACGAATGGCTTCCACAATGCCAACGCCCGTATCTTCGGAAAGCATTTCGGCCAACCAACTCACTTTGGAAGGCAACAAAAGATAGAGATTGTCTTGGGTTATTGTGGTCATAATAGTATCTGTTTTGCTTCGAGGAACTTAATGGTTTTCAGGGATTTGTTGGTATGGAAAAGGTATTGGTCAACGAGTTTGAAAGTTTTCAATTCCGCAATCAGGTTTTGCTTGTTCAGCAGGCCGCCTTCATACAAGGCAAAGGCTGCATAAACACTATCGTTGGCCACTGGCCCGTAAACAACATCATAATCGTGCGAGAAATGGCGGTCGGTGCGGTTTTTCATAACGAAGTCGAGCCACTGTTCTGTAGGGATATCGAAATAAAGGCACTTCAAATCCGCCAACATTTCGGTATTCAATTCATACTCATTCACATAGCCTCTTTTTTCCTTTGTCTCTTTCATCCTGCGGCGCACCCAATCCTCGGCTTGTTGGTATGAAGTGGTGGCATAAAACCCCGTCCCATAGTCCAAGGTTCGGTTAGATTCCCTGATTTCTGGTTGTGCGACTCGCTCAAGACTTCCGTGATACAGTATCATGATGCTTTCTGTTTCCTAATGTTGATAAACTCGTCAATGTCCTCCAAAATCCATTGGTAGCTTTGCGTGTGTAAAATCTCGTAGTTCTCGGCCAAATAGTCAAGCACACCATATTGGTTTAGTTCTTCAAATGCTTGACCACCAGTCAAATGTTTGGCATTTTTGTATTGCTCAACGCAAAACGAAACGAAATACGATATTCTTTTTTGCTCGCTGTCCATAAGTGTGTTTAATGGCGCAAAAATAGTCACTTTTTGGTTTTGTCGCAACTATGAATGAAAAACATTCACTTCGTCACTTCAACAATCTTCTCCCCCAAGGCCAACTGTATCATGGCAATGGTTTTGCAGGTGAAATTGTGGCAAAAACATTTCTATTCGCTTTTTGGGTACAACGCCCTAAACATCCGCAAAGTTTCCTTGTTGGGTTTCTTGAACTCGCATGGTTCGAATTGGCATCTTGAATAAAAGGGTACAGCTGAGTATCCTTCTTCAATGTAGGCTTCCACGGTTAGAAACATACAACCAGCGGTATTCTGCCGTTGGGCCATGTCAGCAATAGCATTCACAATGGCTTTACCGATGCCTTTAGTGCGATGCTTTTCCTCAACTGCCAAATAGGCGATTTCCAAAGCAGGATAATGATGTTTGCTCAAAAAGGTATCAACATAGTTTTTCGACAAATCAGGCTTGTTGGCAGTATTGATGCCCTCCGCCATCTCTTCAAGCGAATCAGAATCCAATTCCAATGAATCAAAACTGAGTGCAAACATGGCCACCAATTCAGAACCAAGATGAACTGAATAGGAATTGCAATAGTGGTTGCGGATGCTGTCATTCAAACCTGAATGAATGAAATCATCCATGGCCTGAATGCCGCAATGGAAATTGACCAATGAAGTAGCATCTTCAATCTGTCGGATGGTCAAGCTATTCATGCCCATTCCACTTCGTATTTAGGAGTAGCTTCCTCAGTTTCGGTTGTTTTTTCTCTGTGCCACATGGCCAGCACTTCGCTCCAGATTTTTCTGGCGAATTCCCCTGTAATTATTTCCCTTTTTGAATCAATGCCTAACATGTTCGTGTGTTTTTATGCCGCAAAAATAGTCACTTTTTGGTTTTGTCGCAACTATGAATGAAAAACATTTACCTCACCACCTCCACAATCTTCTCCCCCAAGGCCAATTAAATATGGGCTATTGTTTTGCAAGTGAAGTTGAGACGAAACACAGATTTTTATAGTTTTGCGCCTTCAAAACCTAACTCAAATGGAAAAACTCGAAAAAGCCTCAACCAAATGGTGGTTTTTCGTCATTTTGCTGACGGCACAATCTGTTTTGGTGCCTATCGTCAGCCGAAATTTCGACCCGAAGAATATCCAACAGATGGTCTATACAACACTTTCACATGCACCACAAGGACATTTGGGCGGGTTCAACATCCTTTTCCAATCCTTGTCGCTTTTGATGTTCGTCCTGCTTTTTGTGTTCAAAAACAAAGTCAGGACTTTGTTCAACGGGTATGTTGCCCTTTCCTATTTAGCCTTCGCCTTCATCCAGAACATAGCCGTCACGGAACGCTACGGATTCAGTGTGGTCACCGTCAATTTGGTGATGTTCCTCTTGGTAGCCTACGTTTTGATTCGAGAGACCATTAACCCCAAAAACCATTACGACTTCGGTAATTTGCGTTGGAAATACGCATGGATGATTGTTTTTGCTTTGTTTGCCTACCTCTGTCCCTTCACTATCCAAGGGGCATTCGATTGGAGCCCGTTGCATTTTTTCTATAAGAATTCCGTCACGGCTTTTTGCTTGACAACACCAGCATTTCTAACCATACTGACCTTAAACATTCCTAAGATTAACATCGTAACCTATAGGATTACCGCAATCATTGGCACCGTTATGGGAATCTACAATATGTTCAACTTCCTCAATCCTCATACGGTTTATGTAGGTATTATGCATATACCCCTGTTAAGTATTTCATTGTATTGCACCATATTGAGCTATAGGCTGACATCAAAGCAAAAACAAATGGAATCGAAACATCCTTTGCAATAATTCTGTACTTTTGTCCCCGAACCATACCGAGAACAACACTCGATGGTTGTTGCGAGCATTGTCACCGTAGCGTAAACAAACTGAATCACCTTACTCAAACAAACTCATCTCCCCCGTAGGCTTAATACGAGCCTTCCCCAAATGTTTGTACGCCAAATCGGTACACTCGCGTCCGCGAGGCGTGCGCATGATGAAGCCTTCCTGAATGAGGAACGGTTCACAGACTTCCTCGATGGTGCCAGGATCCTCACCCACTGCTGTGGCAATGGTGTTCACACCCACAGGACCACCCTTGAACTTGTCAATGATGGTCGAAAGAATCTTGTTGTCCATGTCATCAAGGCCGTGCTCATCCACATTGAGCGCTTTCAAACCGATGCGGGCGATGTCGATGTTTATGGTGCCATCACCTTGAATTTGGGCGAAGTCGCGGACACGGCGCAACAGCAGGTTGGCGATACGCGGCGTGCCACGGCTGCGACGCGCAATCTCAAAGGCAGCCGTATCGTCGATAGGTACACGCAAGATGCCAGCAGAACGTTTCACAATCTTGGCCAAAGTGTGCGCATCGTAATACTCCAAGCGCAGATTGATACCAAAACGCGAACGCAAAGGAGCGGTCAACAGGCCACTACGGGTGGTGGCACCTATCAAAGTAAAAGGATTTAGTGTGATTTGAATGCTGCGAGCGCTGGGACCCGTCTCCAACATGATGTCGATGCGGAAGTCTTCCATTGCGGAATAAAGGTACTCTTCCACCACAGGACTTAAGCGATGAATTTCATCAATGAATAATACATCGTTGGGCTCAAGGCTGGTGAGCAAGCCAGCAAGGTTGCCTGGTTTGTCCAACACCGGGCCTGAGGTCATCTTCATGCCCACGCCCAATTCATGCGCGATGATATGCGACAAAGTAGTCTTACCCAAGCCAGGAGGACCGTGCAACAAGGTATGGTCAAGGGCTTCGCCGCGTTGTGCAGCAGCCTTCACGAAAACGCGCAGGTTGTCAACCACTTGCTTCTGTCCCGCAAAGCTTTCAAACATGTCGGGACGCAAGGCGTTCTCGAGGTCTTTCTCGGCCTTCGTCAGATGACTCCCGTTCGCATCAAGGTTACTGTTCATAGGTTTGTTTTGCGCTACAAAGATACAACTTTCGACGGAAATTGGAATGTCATCAAAAAAATGTATCTTTGCAGCCTAAACTTCAAAGAAATGAAACGCATTATTTGTTTAATCATATTCACAGCTTCAGCACTACTGACCTTTGCGCAAAACCATGGTTCTCTCAATATTGACCAAGACAGCCGCATCGAAAGCCTCATCGCAAAACAGCGTTCGCTCTACCATATCGACAGCTCGTTCAGCGGCTACCGCATCCATATTTTCATGGAGATTGGCAACGAAGCCCTGAAACATGCTGAACAAGTGAAAAGGCAATTTGAAAGATCTTTTCCCGACATTCCGATTTATTTGACATATGCGGAGCCATACTTCCGTTTGCGTGCCGGCAACTTCCGCGATCGGGTGGAAGCTGAAAAATGCTTGAGACGAATCAAGCCGAAATATAAGGAAGCTTTCGTCACCTCGGACATGATTTACCGTCCGAGAGTCGACTTATATAAAAATGAAGAATGACGCAAATTTGCGTCATTCTTCATTTTAACCACTCCGTCACATTGTCGACGACAATACCCAACCGCAGGATGAATGCCTCTTCGGTGGCGAAACCGATATGAGGCAACATGACGAGATTAGGCGCGTCAAATAACGGATTGTCAAGTTTCAACGGTGGCTCCGTACCATAGACATCTGTGGCTGCTCCAGCAATCTTTCCTTGTTTCAAAGCGTTTGCCAAAGCCATTTCGTTCACAACGGGACCACGTGCCGTATTAATCAGTATGGAGTTCGGTTTCATTAAGACGAAATCCTTTTCTGTGATGAAGTCGCGGGTCTCGGAGTTCAATGCGACATGTAGCGTGATGATATCGGATTCTTTCAGCAAGGTTTCCTTGTCGACAAAGGTCACGCCTTCCACCTGCTTTGCCGTGCGGTTCCATGCCAGCACCTTACAACCGAAGGCATTAGCCAATTTTGCCACACGTTGCCCGATATTGCCCATGCCGATGATGCCAATGGTCTTACCACCGATTTCGCGTCCAGGCATGATGCCTTTGCTCTGACATTGACGCGTAATCTTATCGTTTTCAAGAACTTTACGATACACATCTATCATCATGGCGATGGCCAACTCAGCTACAGCCTCAGTACTGTAGCCTGCCGCATTCTTCACAACAATACCACGTCGTTGACACTCCTCCATGTCAATATGGTCCAATCCTGTGAAAGCAATGGAGAGCATTTTCAGGTTGGGACAAGCATCGAGGAAATCCTTGCGCAGCGGGATGTTGCTCTCGATGATGACCTCTGCGCCTTCGGCTCGGCGTTTCAGCTCATCGAGGTTTTCATTGCGGTCAGGATAGATGACGACCTCGTGGCCAGCCTTCTTCAGGCCTTCGCACGCGGCTTCAATCTGCTGGACCTTCAGGCCTAAGGGTTCCAAAAAGACGATTTTCATTTCGCAGCGATCATTTCGATTTCGACCAAAGCCTTCTTGGGCAGTTCCTTCACGGCAAAAGCGGCACGAGCGGGATAGTCACCTTTGAAATACTTGCCATACACCGCGTTCATCTCGCCAAAATAGCTCATATCGGCCAAATAACAAGTCGATTTCACCACATTGTCGAACGTGCAACCAGCCTCGTTGAGGATGGCCTCAAGGTTTTTCATGCTCTGCTCGGTCTGGGCAGTCACGCCTTCAGGCATCTCGCCCGTGGCGGCATTGATAGGAAGTTGACCCGAAATGAAAACCATTCCATTGGCTTCAATAGCTTGAGAATAAGGTCCGATGGCTCCGGGAGCCTTTGTTGTTGCGATAACTTTTTTCATTATTTTAGATTTAAATGATTTCGAGATTGCAAAAGTAAGAAAAAAGGTCATTGAGTTCATCGAAATATTATACCTTTGCAAACTGAAAAAAGAATATGCCATGACATTCAAAGAAATCCTTCGCAAGCTCAACAACCGTTATATCTATGCCACCTTGGCCTTTTTAGTGGTCATACTTTTCATCGACCAATTCAACCTCTTTGAGCAAATCAGGCTTAAAAAGTCGCTGAAGGACCAAAAACAGCAGATCGAGTATTACGAAAAAGAGCTTTCCGAGAGCAAACAATACCTGAACGCCTTGCAGAAAGACACCGCGACAATGGAAAAAGTGGCCCGCGAGCAATACTTGATGAAACGCGACAACGAGGTTATCTATCTAATTGATACGCAAGAATGAAACCCATCGGCACACGCCTTTTCCACTTGCTTCTGCTTTTGTTCCTGACCTTCGCGACAGGATCTTTGTTTTCACAAAACCACATTCTTAGCGGAAAGGTAACCGATGAAGACAACCACCAGCCCTTAGCCTTCGCCAACGTGGTCATCAACGAAGGGCAGCACGGCGTCATCACCGACATTGACGGAAAATATGAAATCACCTCCAGCCAAGCCATCACAAAAATCGTCTTCTCTTCCATCGGCTACGAGACGAAAACACTTGAATTGATGCCCAACCAAAAGAAATGCAATGTGGCACTGAAACCCACCGTCTTCAAGCTGAGCGAAGTCACCGTTGAAGCAGGCGAGAACCCTGCGCACCGCATCATCGACAGCCTGATGGCACATCGCAAGGCCAACAATCCCAACTCGTTAGCCTCATACAAGTATAACATCTACGACAAGATGGTCTTCACTATCGACAGTAGCGATTTTGGCAAGGCTCTCGCTCTTTCGAACCTTGAAAAAACCGACTTGCATTATTTCGACAGCATCCTGAAAAAGAGCGACATGATGGTGATGGAGACCGCCTCAGAGGTGCTTTTCAAATCCCCCGACCGCAAGTTGCAGAACGTTCTCGGCACCAAAGTGGCAGGCATGAAAGACCCCACCTTTATTTATATGGTCAACAGCATGCAAAGCATCAGCTTTTATGACGATCTCATTGACGTCATCGGCAAAGACTACGTCAATCCCATCAGTCGAGGCAGCAAAAACCACTATTTCTTCACGTTGGAATCAGTCAACCCCATCGGGCAGGGCGACTCGCTTTATGTGATTTCGTTCCATCCGAGGCTTGGTAGCACTTTCAATGGCCTACAGGGCACGATGACTGTCAACAGCGATGGCTGGGCTCTTCAAAGCGTGAAGGCTTCCCCCAACGACCAAGGCGGTTTGTTCATCGCCACCATCCAACAACTCTATCAAAAAGTGGACGGACAATGGTTTCCCAAACAACTCAACACCAACCTCAAGTTCCCTGGCATGGTGGTCAACATCGATGGCATCGACTTCCCCATGGTGGCCATCGGAAAGAGCTATCTGACAGCTATTGAGATCAACCCAGAGATCAGCAAAAAACAATTCTCTGACATCGAGGTATTGGTTGACCCAGACGCCGCCTACCGTGACGAGACCTTTTGGAACGAGCACCGCATCGACTCGCTCACCGAACGCATCAAGGCCACCTATATTTTCGTTGACTCCTTAACCCAAGGCACCACCATCTTTGACCGCGTGCTAGGTCTGACCGACAAAATGATGAACCAATCGGTACTTCCCCTCGGCTTCCTCGACCTTGACTTGGGAAGCATCATCAAGATTTCGGCCACAAGAGGCTTCTATCTCGGATTGGGTGCCTCCACCAACGACCGCCTTTCTCGTCACATCCGCATGAACGGTTTCGTAGGCTATTGGACCCGTATGAAGTATTTCGACTATGGAGGCGGCATCAAATGGCAAATCAACAGGCAGCGCCAAATGGAACTTGGCCTGCAATTCACCAACCAATCAGGGGCTTTAGGCGAATTTGGCGGATTCTCAGAAAGCGGCTTGCTCTCGGAATCGGAATATAAATACACCTTTTATGAGAACATCCATTTGCGCCGAAACATGGCAGAGTTGCAGTTCTCGACACGCTTCGCCAACTATTTCAAGGCTTTTCTGAGCCTCAGCTCGAGCTACAATAAATACAATACACAGTTCTTCCTAACCCAGAGCGAACCACTGACTCATGCTCAGTTTACTAACGCTGAAATCAAAATACGTTTCGCTTACAAGGAGAAATTCCTGAGCAAGCCCGACGGCATACAAACCCTGGGCACGCTCTACCCCATCGTCTGGCTTTCTTACCAACATTCCTTCCCTATTTTGGGCGGCCAATATGACTTCGACCGTATCAAATTCCAGGTATCGAAGAACTTTTATACCCGCTATATGGGTGTTTCCAAAGTCCTCTTCCAAGCAGGCTATGCCTCACAAAGCTGCCCCGTGATGGAAACCTTCGACATCCTTGGTACCTACGACCGTTTCGGACTCTATTCTCCAGGCAGCTTCAGCACCATGCGACTCGACGAGTTCTTCTGCGACCGTTTCGTAGCCCTATATCTGAGCCACAACTTCAGCGGGATGCTTTGGAAGACCAACTCTGCATGGTTTAGACCCGAACTGTCCGTCATCACCAACATCGGCTGGGGCGATATGAAACGTGCCGAGGCCTATCCCCTCAAGAATTTCAAGACCATGGAAAAGGGGTATTTCGAGAGCGGAATTGTGGTTAACGGGCTCTTAGCCACGCCTTTGACAAAAATCGGAGTGGGTGCATTCTATCGCTATGGACCTTATAGCATGCCTAATGTTTGGGACAACTTCGCATGGAAATGGTGCGCCTCGATTAGTTTATAGTTGATAGTTATCAGTTGACAGATAAGAAGATATGAAGAGATTATTGCTAGGTGTTTGTTGCGTTTTGGCGTTACTGAGTTCGTGTGTCAACCAACCCCAAAAAATCGTGCTGCAAGGCTTGGCACAAGGTTCTTATTATGCCATCACCTATTTTGATGAACTGAACCGTAATTTCCAGCACAAAATCGACTCGATTTTCCATGCCGTGGATATGTCGGTTAACCTTTGGGTTGACAGCTCAGTCATCTCGAAAGTCAATCGGAATGAAGAGGTTACACTTGATTCCATTTTCATCGACAACTTCCGCATTGCCCAAAAAGCTGCACGCCTCTCCGATGGCTACTTCGATCCTACCATCTCGCCCATCGTGGCCGCTTGGGGCTTCAGCTACAAAAGCGGCGACAGCATCACACCGCAACTAATCGACAGCCTAAAACAGTTGGTCAATTACCAGAAAATCCGCATCGAAAATGGAAAGGTCGTCAAAGAGAATCCGAATATGAAACTGGATTTCAACGCCATCGCGCAAGGCTACACCTCCGATTTGATTGCGTCATTTTTGGAAAGCCGGGGCATCAAGAACTATCTGGTCGACACAGGTGGCGAAATCATGGCTCGCGGCAGCAAGCCCAACGGCCAGCCATGGGTTGTAGGCATCGAAAAACCTGCCATGAACTGGGATTCGGAGCAAGTTGTGCAAACCCGCATCACCTTGCGCGACAAAGGCTTGGTCACCTCGGGTAGCACTCGAAAATATGTGGAGCGCAACGGCAGACGTTATTCTCACTGTATCGACCCTAAGACAGGCTATCCTGTAGAGCACAATGTGCTCAGCGCGACTGTTATGGCCGAAAACTCCGTCTGGGCTGATGCCTTGGCCTCCATCTGCATGGTGATGGGCATGGAAAAGTCGTTACCGCTCATCGAAAGCATGGACGGCGTTGAGGTTTATTACATTTTCGTCAATGATCAAAACGAATTGGAAACCTTTGTCACTGAAGGATTTCAGAAACTTATAATTGATTAACGATTATTTTTTCTTGTCATCCTCAATGGTCTCCAAAATAGCCTCCACCAGATTGTAGGCACCGTCGTAGACGTCTTTAATAGTCGCGTCGAGCATATAGGCGGGCGTGGTGAAGACCAGCAGTTCGTTGTCGGCGCATACGTCGCCATGTTCGGTCTGCACATGGAAGGCACCCATCTTGCGGACATTGTCGGCATCAGGTGTGCCTTCGTTGCCCAAAGTGACACACACGCCGGGCAGCAGCTTGGCAAACAACACTGGAGAGATGCACATACCACCCATAGGTTTGCCGGCTTCACGCGTCTCAACAATAGCACGAGCCACATCAGGCTGCACCTCCATGTCAGCACCCTTGAAGGCATAGTTACAGAGGTTTTTTGCTGCACCGAAACCGCCACTGAAAAGCAGACCGTCAAAGTCCTCGGCCTTATATTCCTCAATGGGCAAGATACGCCCACGAGCGATGCGAGCCGCTTCGGTGAGGATGTTGCGCTCCTCATTGACGGCATCGCCTGTGAGGTGGTTGACGACATCATGCTGCAAACGATTAGGGGCAAAACATTGGTATTCACAATGATGTTGGTCGATAGAAAGCAATAATGTAGTGGCTTCGTGGATTTCGCTGCCGTCCTTGTGACCGCAGCCTGAAAGAATTACTGCAAATTTTTTCATGATTCAATTCGGGTTTAATATTTGAGGCAAAAGTAAAAAAATCCCTCGAATCCGCCATAACCGAAGGAAAGTTTTATAAAACCCACAGGTTCAAATAGCAACTTCCAAATTTGCTTCAAATCAGCTAAACTTTGAAATTTTCGGCATGTTTAGCAGATTTAATGCATTTATCTCTTCTCATTTATCTCTCAAACAGATCTTCCGCAGTGATTGTGTTGTGGATGTCGCTCCAATGCCCAGTGTGGGTGATGCCCTTCACGGTAATCATAGTGAGGCTGATGGATTTGCCCTTGCCGACACTTTCCGCGAAGCGTTTGGCTTTGTGGTGTAGGCTGTCGGCATCATCCGAGGTCACCGTGTATTCATTCTTTGAAAACTTCATGTCGCAGAGATTCACCATATTGTCGGCACGGTCGATGAGCATATCAATTTGCGCTCCAGCCTCGCCATCGGCAGTTGGGCCAATGCGCCAAGCATAGACGTTGGTCACTACACCGCTGATGCCTAGCGCCTTCTTTATCTGCGGAACGTGCTGGAAGCACACCCTTTCGAAAGCCAATCCCACCCACGAAGTACGGACAGGCGAAAGGTAGCTGTGTGACCAAAACCGCTCGTCGTTTGACTCGTTTTCCCTGACGAACTTCATATAAAACAAGGTGTAATTGTCTATTAGTTTGTATGTTGCGTTGTTCTTCATGCCAAAAGTGGGAATCTTCTTGATGAATCCACATTCTTTCAAATCATTGAGAATCCGCGTCGTCTTCAAAAAAAACACATGTTTAGCTGATTTGAAGCAATTTTAAAATGTTTCCCATTCCGGTTTCCGCTTCTCGAAAAACGCCTTCATGCCCTCCTGCCCTGCCTTGGAGATGCGCTGGTTGGCGATGGCCACTGAGGTCTGCATGAAAACGGGATTGTAGCGGTCGTCGGTACCCGTCACCATACGGAGCAGGTTCTTGCATTCGGCGATGGCATCAGGAGATGCTTTCAGGAAATGGTCGATATATTGGCGTTCCATGTCAATCATCTCAGCCTCACCGACAACAACATTCACCAAGCGGAAATCCTTGGCCTCATTGGCAGTGAAACGGCGACCTGTGAGCATCAGTTCTTTAGCGGCGGTAGTCCCGATTTTGCTCACCACGAAAGGCGAAATGGTGGCCGGCGTGATGCCCAAGCGCACCTCTGAGAAGGCAAACTTTGTGTTCTTTTCGGCAATCACGATATCGGCAGCGGCAATAATACCATTAGCTCCGCCGATGCAAGCCCCATGCACATCCACAATGACGGCCTTATCGCAATAATAGATGGCCTGAAATAGTTTAGAGAGCTTCTCGGCATCGGCGATGTTTTGATTGTAGCTGAAACCCGCCATATCCTTCATGTAGGCCAGGTCTGCGCCAGCACAAAATGCGGGACCGTTGCCTTTCAATATGATGACACGGATATCGTCGCGGCTATTGAGCCAGTCGAAAACCTCGGTCAGTTCGCGTATCAGTTCGGCATTCAGCGCGTTGCGCACCTCGGGGCGGTCGAGGTTAACCCATGCCATACTTTCGCCCAATTGTACTTTTATAGTCTTAAAATCCATAATCACCAGTTGTTCAGTTGGAAGTTGTTCAGTTGTTCGGTTTGGAATTGAAATGCAATAATCGGAAAAAAATGCCAATTTGTCGCAATCGGTACGCATTTTTTCCGTTTATTTGCAAACGGAACGATTTTGGATAGGGAGGGCAAACACGCAGATTTGCCTTTACGAACAAATAAACGAACAAATGGAAGAAAACAACTTCAATAACGGACTCGACGACCTCTTGAACATGTTCAAGAAACTCATGGAGAATCAAGACCTTGACGCCATTCCAGGTATCAATGAAGAACAAAAGGAACAGCTGAAGATGTTTCTTGAGGACTTCGATGAAATCAAAGACGACATGAAAGTCGAGATATACAAATTGGATCCTTTTACAAAACAAATGGTGGGCATGGTGATGGGACAATTGAAGAATTTTACTGGTGACCCACAGCAAGCAAGTCAAAACGTTGTGCCACAAGAGCCCCCTGTCAACAAGGAGAAACAACTGACCGACATTCCAGGCACCACCGAGAACTTGGAAGCCAAGATAGAAGCCATTGACAAACGCTTGCGCCATCCCGACCTCACCGAAGAGGAAATCAATCAGCTGCTTGATGAACGCACCTCCATAATGAAAGAGTTAGAAATGTAATCATATAGACGCTTCGACCGGCTCGGCAACCTTGACTTTTCGGTGATCCCCGAGCTTGTCGAAGAGCCTTTTAATTGTCAAAAACAAATCAAAATATTAAAATGAAGAAAGTACTTTTCACCCTCATTGCAATGGTTGTCTCAATGACTTCCTTTGCCCAACTCATTGCCAATAAAACAGATAACAAGTTCACCGTAAACCTCGACCTTTTCAGTGACTTCCAACTCGCTCCCAGCGACAACTGGGATCCACGCGGTTTCAACCAAGGTGTGAGTTTCGCGTTAACCTACAATTTCCCTTTGGGCGAAAGCCAAAAACACACGGTGTCAATTGGTGCGGGTTTGTCATCGCACAATTATTTCTCCTACTCGCGCATCTTGAATCCTTACACCAACGGAGATTTAGTATACCAAGAATACCGTGGCGTAGAGAATTTCAAGCGTTATAAGGTCAACCCAACCTATGCTGAGATTCCTTTGGAGCTTCGTTTCCGCATTAAGGATGCCGTTAAGATTGGCGTAGGTTTCAAGGTAGGCATAATGTTGGCCACAAAAACCAAATATGTTGGTCCCGATGACGAGGATGGCACACTTACTGACGGTAGCGGCGTCACCGTTCATGAGAAACTTTGCTACATCAACAATGTCGAGCGTATGGCCTACTCCGCCACCTTGCGTGTTGGTTGGAAATGGGTGAGTGCCTTTGCCGCCTATCAAATCAACCCAGTGTTCTCGGTCGGCCACAACGCCCCAGTCTTCCATCCGCTATCGGTTGGTTTGACGTTTGCTCCATTCTAAAGATTGCTTCGTGCCTCGCAAATCAAAGATTCGTCGTAGTCAATGACGCAAAGCGTGTCAAAATGGATTACTGAAGAAGCCGGACGAATGGGCTTTGATGCTTGCGGCATTGCAAAAGCGACAGCTCTGGATGAAGAGTCGGCACATGTGGAGCAATGGCTTGAAGGCAAACGTGAAGGCGAGATGGGTTACCTGACCCGCAATAAAGAAAAGCGTTACGACCCTCGTCTCTTAGTAGAAGGTACGAAATCCATTGTCACCGTACTTTACAATTATTTTCCCAAGCAGGAAATCGGTAGTTCAAGCAAGTATAAAATTGCAAAATATGCTTACGGTAGCGACTATCACGATGTCTTGAAACGTAAAATGCGGCAGCTTTTGGCACGCATTGAGACACAAACTGGAAAGTTGGAAGGCGTACGTATATTTGTAGATTCTGCGCCTGTACTCGACCGCGCCTGGGCAGTACGTTGCGGCTTGGGCTTTATCGGCAAAAACACCACATTAATCCATCCTCCATTGTCGTTGACTGCGTCTCGCAGTCAAACTTATGAAAAAGGACAAACTGCGGGACGAAGTTTGCGACAATGTGGAGGTTCGTTTTTCTTCATCGGACATCTTTTTCTGCCCATAGAATTGGAGGAGACAGGAAAACCTTTGACCAACCATTGCGGTCGATGCACCAAATGCCTTGATGCTTGTCCCACAGGCGCTTTGGAGGCTCCCTTCCACATCGATGCCCGCAAGTGCATCTCCTATTTGACCATTGAATACAAAGGCAGCCTTGCTGGGATTGACCCAAAGACCTTTAAAGGCTGGATGTACGGTTGCGACATCTGTCAAGATGTGTGTCCATACAACCGTTTCGCCCTACCCAATAAAGAGCCTGAGTTTCAGCCTTCGGAACAACTCTTGAGCATGAAAGAGATCGATTGGGGAAAGTTGAATCAAGCTGATTTTGAGTCACTTTTCAAGCACTCCGCCGTGAAACGCGCTGGTTATGAAGGGTTGAAAAGGAATATTGCTTTTTTGTCGTAGGATTGAAGGCTTCAGAAAGCATGTTATTCCAACGAGGAATCGTGCACAGGCGGGAATCTATGCTTTCTGGGCCGCATCCCATAGATTCCCGCCTACACACATGCCCATGTAGGAATGACAAGGGAGGCTCGGTATCACCTCAAAGGAGAGTTGATGTTATAGGTCAACGTGAACTGGATGACCTTGTTATAATACTGGTTATAGAACCACCCTGGATTGCCCGTGAAGCGGCACGGCACAACGGAATACATAAAGCGCGCCCCGACACCCCAATGATCGCTGAGAGCGAAATGAATGCCTCCATTGGCTGTCATGGAGAAGAAATTCCAACGCGATGTAGTTACTTCATAATCAGCATCCACGTCTTCAGTGGCCCTCAAACGGATATCAACACTGACACCCGCCTCCAAAGCAATAAAATCCAATGGCCGACCATTGACGCGGAAATATCCCAAATCGTATCGCAACATCAATGGAATCTCGGCGTAATGTAAACGCAGACTGTAAGGATTGTAATAATACTCCGTCACCTCCTTATGCGAAGAATGGGCACCAAGAAGAGAGTACTTTAACTCCATCTGTGTTGAGAGATGGTCATCCAAGGGCAAATTCACGTATGCCCCTGCCGTAAAGCCCAACTGATGAAAACCTGCATAATGGTCGCCATCCACTTGGCAGAAAGTAGGACCAACGATGAGTCCTCCATTAAAAGATTGGCAGAAAGTTACCTTAACTCCTGCGAACAAAAAGATGAATAACGCAAAAGAGCATAATAGTTTTTTCATAACAATTACATTTTCACTCCAATAAAGCTTGATAATGATGGTATCTATCCATGATTTCCTCAACAAAACGGTAGGTTTGGGTGCCTCTCAAAAAACCACTTTTGCAACAGGTGTCATTGAGATATTTCGATTTGTTTAGGATATAATAATCAACATTGTCGTCCCACAAGTCAGGGGCCTTGCCATATTTCTGAGCGAGCCGTTGCGCATCATAAACATGGCCCAAACCCGCATTGTAGGCAGCCAAAATGAACTTCACCCGCTCCAGACTATCAACAACCTTGTTTTTCAACGACTTGTCCAAATACGAAATAAGCTTTCCGCCCGCGTCTAATTGTTCTTCGACTGATGAATCATAGTCGATTCCGTATCTTTTCATCACCGAAGGCATCAGCTGCATCAGTCCGAAAGCCCCTTTCTCGCTTTCCAAATCCACTTTAAAGCGCGATTCTTGGTAAATCAAAGCTGCCAGCAAACGCCAATCCCAGCCAATTTTTCTGGCTGTTTTCTTAATGGAGTTGTCAAAAGAAGATAAGCGCTTATTCGATTCCTCGCGTCTTGATGAAATATACTTGCCATTCTTGACATAGCGCAACATCACCTTCCTGAGGTGCTTTTGCTCGGCGTTGTCAATCCAATCGTTCAAAGCCTTTAGAAGTGATGTATCGTTGTATTGCTGCTTAATCGCCCACCCAATGGGCTGTTCCAAGCTGATAGCAAGTTTCGTATCCACACTGTTGAGATTATAGGAGGCCATCCTCGCAATATATTCATCCACAACGGTATAGTCAATTTGACCTTCGTTCACCAAACGCATCAGCTCGACAGGGTTGAGTGTATCGCATTCCACCACATAGATGGTGTCGCCGATTTCTTCTGAAAGGTGTTCCAACACTTTTGCGGAATGAAGTCCTTTGGTCACATGCACGGTTTTTCCTGCCAAGTCGAGCGGTGAGCGCAGCAATTGGCTTTCGATTTCGTTTTTCGTCGACATCGAGCCCCAGTCCTTAGGCATTCGCTGAACGAGAACACTTTTCTGAGTAAAGATTGGATTCGAAAGCAAGTATTTCTTTTTCAGTTGTTTGGTCAAGCCAACACCAGTAGCCAACACATCTACCCGTTTTGAATCCAGCAATCTGAAACAGCTGTCCATGTTATCGTTCACAATCATCTCAAGTTTCAAATCGTAGGTGTCGCAAAAATCCTTCAGCAATTCGTATTCAAAACCCGAAGGATGATTGTTATACATATTATAATTAATATCGCTGCAATTGGTCACCGCAACCAAGACACCTCGTTCTTGAAGATGTTCAAAAACCGTTAAAGTGTCTTCTGGCATTTGGAGCTCCACCGTCACTGTTTCCTCTTGTTTTTCATCAGATATATCGATTTCATTTTCTTTTGACTTCCCCACATTATCGCAAGAGTAAAGGAAACAAAATGAAACAATGATTCCTAAAATAACGAATGTTTTTATCTTCATCATATAGCATTTTGGCGCGGTAAAAATACAAAAATTTATTTTTTGCATGAAAAAAGAGCCTAGATTGGGGGTAAATTTGTATTTTTGTAGACTTATTTTGCAACGAAAATGGCCAAAAAAATACAAGACCCTGACTTTTGGTATAGCTTATTTTTACCTTATGTAAACTGGCACACACGTCGGGCATACCGAAGGTTCGAAGTGCATGGGAAAGAGCATCTTCCAAAAAACAGCGCCGTGATTTTTGGTGTCAACCACAGCAACACACTGATGGATGCCTTGGTCTTGCTAGCATCGAACAATGCGAAAAAAGTATTCATTGCACGTGGCGACATCTTCAAGAACCCGGCGGTGGCTAAGTTGTTGAACTTCTTCCGTATCTTGCCTATATTCCGCATACGCAACGGCGTGGCAGCAGTACGCAACAACGACGAATCGCTCAACAAGGCTGTCGATGTCATCCATGACCATGTCGACCTTTACCTCTTCCCCGAAGGCACCCATCGCACCAAACATTCGCTGATGCGCATGGGGAAAGGCTTGTTTCATATTGCCGTCGACGCAAACAAGCAATTTGGTGACAAAAGTCCGGTCTACATCATCCCTACGGCCATCGAATATGGAGACTATTTCCGCTTCCGAAGCACGACGATGATCAATTTCGGCCAACCCATCAATGTGACGGAATTCTTCAAGCACACCACTGAAGAAAACGAGGCCGCCAACATCAACCTGCTGAAAGACCAACTCCATGACGAAATTTCGAAACTCTTCACCTACATTCCCGACGATGACGACTACGATGCCATTTGGGAAATCGTGAAGATGAAAAACGAAAAACGCTCTGGCGGTCTTTACAAAAAGATGCTCCGGAATCGAGCTACAGTCGACAAAATATTGGCCTTCAAGGAAAAACAACCTGAAGAAGCCCAAAGCCTTTTCAAACGTGTTATGGACTTCGCTGCCGAACGTAAGCGACAGAAAATTTCCGTCACCTCGACGGCAAAGAAATATCCTTTGCTTGATTCTTTATGGAAACTGGCCGTTTTGCTTATAGGTTTGCCTTATTTTGTAGCATCGGCAGCAGTCAATCTCCCTGTCTGGCTGACCACTTTGATTATCAGGGGAAAACTGAAAGACAAAGCCTTCAGCAACACCGTCAGCTTCGGTGTAGAGTTCGTGCTGTTTCCCATCATCTTCATCGTGGGCACCATCATCCTGTTCTGCAACCTGCCTTGGTATTGGGCCTTGCTCGGAGCAATATTACTCCATTGCTCCTACATGGTATTTGTTGACTATTGCGAACTGTGCCGACGCTGGATTTCCGATTTGCGCTGGACCTTCAAGACACGCTTGCGCAAACAATACAAAGCATTGAATCTCAACAAACTATTCTAAAATAATTCCCATGTCACAACGCTGGATCATTCCTGACATTCATGGCTGCGCCCAAACGGTGAAGGTGCTGCTTGAAAACATGCTCAAGGTCACGAAACACGACCAACTTTACTTCTTGGGCGACTACATCGACCGCGGTCCCGATGGCAAGGGTGTCATCGACTATCTCATGCAACTGCAAAAGGAAGAATACAACGTGCATTTCATCAAGGGCAACCATGAGGACATGTGCGTGAAAGCCTTTGAAGCCGACAAAAAGAAAAAAATCTTCGGTGGCAAGCACACTGAACAAAAGGAATGGGAGGCTGTAGGCGCCAAAGAAACGCTGAAAAGCTTTGGCGTGAAACATCCGCGCGAGATTCCACAAATGTACATTGACTGGATGAACGCCTGCGTGCCTTATATCGAATTGGAAGAATACATCCTCGTGCATGCCGGCATGAACTTCAACATTGCCGACCCGTTTGAGGATACCAAAAGCATGATGTGGACCCGCAAGTTCAAGGTGGACTACAATAAATCACATGGAAAGAAGATTATCCACGGTCACATCCCCGTCGACTACAGCTTCATCAACTTGGTCATCGAGAATACCCAAAACCACGATTTCATCGCTTTGGACAACGGCGTTTTCGTTACCGACAAACCAGGATTGGGGAATCTAACTGCGTTTAATCCCGACACAAAGCAGATTATGGCGCAATCCAATATGGATTTCTGATTAACGCGTCCCGACGACAATAGCGTTTTTAAATTGTTTTACCTTACCTTCGAAATTGAAGACCTCCGTCACGGCGACGTAGACGCCGACGGGGACCTTGTTGCCGTTGTTGTCAAGGCCGTTCCAGAGGACGCTGCCCTCCTGCCCTACCAGCTCGCCTTTGGCCAAGTGACGGATTAATTGTCCGGCCACGTTGAAGATGTAGATGTTCATCGTGTAACCTGCCTCGTCGAAATGGTAGTTGATGAAACTGGCATCGTCGAAGCCGTCGCCGTCGGGCGAGAAGATGTCGGGGCTGATGGAGATTTCGTCGTTAGAGGGCTCGGCGCTCTGCATCATCGAGTTCTCGTAACCCGGCGTGCCGAAATGCACACTTTCAGCTGCAGAATGCCAGTTGTCGGCATCCATGGAAAGCTGGTCAAAGGCAACGCGCTCCAAAGCCACACCTTTGGTGACTTTAAGCAAAGGATAGTGCATCTTCTCGGAGAAGGCCATTTGGTCGACCACCGTGCCATCCTTACCCATCAGGATGGCCGTACCGCCTGCGTTGGCATAGCTCGGGAAGGATGCCATCTGTACGTAGTTGTCGGTCGGGCAGTCGTATTGGTGGCCAACGATTTCGCTGTTGGTGGAGAGCAAAACATAAGTTTTGGGCAGGAACAAACGACTGTCAGCCGTGATTTCCTTCAAGGTCGTATCGGCAGGATTGGGAAAGCTCTCCTTGATGACTCCGAGCATCAGAGCGCTGAGGTCGAAGGTCTTGTCGGTGTTGTTGTAGAGCTCCACATAATCCACGCCTGGCGCGATGGGATCGAAGAGGATTTCGTTAATCAGGATCTCGCCATCGGAGATGTCGTTCGGGATGCCAAATTGCACATGGGTGTCGGCTTCAATGGTCGTTCCCACGCAGTTGGTCACACCATTAATAATCAAAGTATAGACAATTCCCTGTTCAAAGCCGTGATCAAATTGGAGTTCCACGTAGGTGCCATCCATGGGGTTGACAACAGTTTGCTGGGGATGTTCGTTCGTCTCTTCCACAAGGAAGTGTTGCGTTTCAAGAAGTTCAACGGAGTTCATCTGTTGGTCGAACCACAGTTGGACGATTTGGTTTCCGAACATGCTCACGCGCTCCACTTTGGGTGCCACATTGTTCTCGCCATTCACCGAATTAATGCGGCCTGGCGTGCCACCCGAGGCATCCGTGGAGGCTGTCCAGTTGGAGGCGCCAGCACAGGGGTTCATCGGGTCGATTTGCTCCACCGACCAGCCGCCGCTGGCCTTGTCGGAGTCGTGATACCAAGTGTTGCTGAAGTTGACGCGAGAAATCAAGATGCCTCCCTTACTGTAAAGGTACATCGCCGAGGAAGCGTTGCCCACCGAAAAAGAACTGAAGCCGATGCAATCACCGTATTGGCGCAGTTCGGAAACGGCATCATTGTGGCAAAGGATGACATAACCGTGCGGGGCAAGGACAAAGTTTCCAAAGGTGTTATCGTTTGAGCCGATTTGTATCTGCCAGTCTTTTAGGTCGATGCCGAACTCCGTGGTGTTGTAGAGCTCCACATACTCCCATTCGGGCAAACCCACCACGGGGTTGGGATCCGCCATAATCTCGTTGATGACAATATCATATTCCGAGGCTTCATAGATGGAAAAAGCCATGGTTGTCGGCTCCATCATGTTGTTCCACAGGTCTTTGATGCCGCTGACGGTCAACGTATAATTAATGCCGTTGCCGATTTCGCGTTCCAGCTCGAGCACCACAACAGCAGGATTGCCACCGAAACTGATCGAAGCCGGATGGCCCCAGCCGTTGTCGATGGAATAATTGTCGGGATTGAGTGCGCTAATTTCATTCAGTGCCTCGTTGAAGGCCAGTTGGAGATGCTTCAAGTCAAGCACTTCACAGGTCAGGAGTTGGGGTGGCTCGTGGTCGGCGATGCGGGGACCGACATAGACATTGTCGAAATAGATCTTCGTGGCGTTGCTCGACGTGAACTTGGACCAAAAGCCAAAATAGCCTCCGCGACCGTATGTATCATCTGTACCTTGTGCCTCAATGAGATAAATACCCGAGTTGTCGTAGCATGTCTGAATCATCCAGTTGCCCTCACGATCGCAAGTCACTTTTATTGAAACTGCGAACGAGGCTGCTATAGCACCTTCCGTGCCGCGACAGATTTGTTGTTGTCCGTCGGCATCCTTACGGAACAAGGTGATGGCATCGTTGCTGCCGCCTTCGCCGAAACGAAGGAAATAACCTTGGGTAACATTTTGCAAGTCAGCGTTATCGGCACTAAGCCAGACATCGGAATAGTTGTTGCCAGATGGTGAAAAGGCCTCTCGGATCCAAAACTGCCATTCCATTGTCTCGTACTCCGTGATGGGCAAGGAAAGATAAGCCATTCCTTCGCCTTCCGCATTAAGTTGCAGTTGTTTGTTGTTGTTCACTGTAAATTGCTCTGTCGTCCCCGACCAAATGGGGTTTTGGGTGAAGTCGCCGTCGGAGAAGTCGTCGGTGACTTGGGCGAGGAGGGAAAGGGGCAACAATAGCAGGAGTAAGAGTATCTTTTTCATGGTATTAGCAATTTAGGAGAGGACAAAGATAGGGGTTTTTGTGGATTGTAGCATAAAAAACTGCTTTTCCACACCCAAAACACTTTATTTTACACCTTTGTTTTTACTTTTGCGGCCTTGAAATTTTTACGCATCCTGACTCCTTATGTGGGTTAAAAAGCACAGATAAGGAGAAGGAATAATTGATAATACTTCCTTAAGCCTTAAAAAAATATAGTTAAGGAGAAACTATCGCTAGTTTTTCGGAAAAAGTTGTATTTTTGCGCTAGAAAACAGCTTATTCTTATGAAAGAGTATAACATCGTCGGTCGTGAGTACGAGCAAAAACTCATTCAGGACTATCTTGACAGCAACAAATCGGAACTTATAGCCGTATATGGCCGCAGACGCGTAGGAAAGACTTATTTGGTAAAAAGTATCTTTGACAATAAGTTTGATTTTGCATTTACTGGGTTATTCGAGGTGACAAGGGCAGTTCATCTGTCACAGTTCAAAAAATACCTTGAGATGTATTCAGGTCAAAAGGTGAAACGCCCGAAGGACTGGTTCGAAGCTTTTGATGCGCTTCGAGATTATTTAGATACGCTACATAAAGACAAAATCATCGTGTTTTTGGACGAGATTCCTTGGATGGACACACCGAAAAGCAATTTTCTTGCCGCCTTTAGCCAATTCTGGAACGACTGGGCATCAATGAAAAAGAATCTCAAGCTGTTTGTGTGCGGTTCGGCTACCACATGGATGCTGTCGAAATTCATCGGTGACAAAGGTGGTGTCTATGGACGAGTGTGCCGTCCCATTTGGCTTGCGCCATTCACTCTGGCAGAAACAGAACAATTCCTGAAAGAGATCAAGGGAATAGAAATCAATAGGCATCAGTTGGTCAAGGCTTATATGGTATTGGGAGGAATACCCTATTATCTTGACATGCTCACCAAAGACACACCTATAGATGTATGCATTGATGACCTGTTCTTCAGACAAGGTGCGCCATTGCGGAATGAATTTGATTTTCTATTCCGATCGCTTTTCAAAGAATCGAAAATATATAAGAATGTCATCACTATATTGGCTGGAAAACTGAAAGGACTGACACGACAGGAAATCCTCGATGAGTTGAAGCTGCAAGAGGGTGGCACATTGAGCGAGGTACTTGATAACTTGATTAAGTGCGACTTTGTGCGCAAATACACCGCCATTGGCAAGACAGAGCGTGACGCGATGTATCAGTTGACAGACTTGTTTTCGCTCTATCACATCAAGTATGTCGAGAATCATAACGGCCAAGACGAGCACCTATGGAGTAAACTTGTTGGTAAGGGACAAGTAACCTCATGGAGCGGCTATGCCTTCGAGCAGGTATGTCTTCACCACATTCCACAAATCAAACAAGCGCTTGGCATCAACGGTATTCTCAGCAATGTGCACTCATGGTCATGCAAGCCTTTTACCGACAAGGACGGAACCTCTTGGAAAGGCGGCCAAATAGACTTGCTCATCGACCGGGCCGATGAAGTCATCAATATCTGTGAAATCAAATATGCCTCGGACAAATATGCATTGACAGCCGAATACGAAGGGAAGCTCAGAAACAGGGCTTCTCTATTCCGTTATGTGACGAAAACGAAGAAGGCTGTTGTTCATACTTTTATCACGACCTATGGCGTCGCAAGGAACATTCACAGCGGGATTGTGCAGTCAGAGGTGACGATGGATGATTTGTTCAAATAATGAGTATTTTTGCAGCGTGAAACGTTGGTTTTACATAGGAATCCTGTTGTTGGCGTTAACGGTAGCCTGCGACCACCCTACCAAGGTCGTTGAATCTATTGAAACGCCGTCGTCTCCTGTATTGGCGGAGATTGACAGCCTGATGTGGCACCATCCCGACAGTGCCTTTGCGATGCTTCAGGAGTTTGCTTCAAGTGCGGCAGCGGATAGTCTGGATGAGTTTAACGGGCACTACTGCCAGGTGCTGATTTCGGAGCTGCTGTATAAGAATTATTATAGACAGAGTAACCGAAAGGATCTGCTGAAGGCGGTGGGGTATTTTGATTCCATCGATGACGGTTTTTTGGCGGCACGGGCGCATTATATTAATGGTGTGGGATATGCTGAAAAGGACAGCGCGGTTGAGGCGTGTGGGGAATACCTCTTTGCCTTGCGGACGATGGAGAGCCATTATCCCGAGAACGAACTGTTGGGCACGAAGGCGTGTTTCATGGTTTGCACATACAACCGCCTTGCGGAGTTGTTTTCTGGCCAGTTTATGCAAGAACCAGCCATCGTCTGTGGCAAAAAAGCCTTCGTTTTCAATAATATAGAACCAATTTCCCCTTTCAACCATTCCAAATTTTTGATGTTTATGGGGAAACAGTATAGCAAATTGAACCAATACGACAGTTCGGCCTATTATTACGATGAGGCACTGAAACAATTGCCCGATACGAACAATTTGATTTTCAGGGACTTGATTTCGGCCAGGGCTTTTCTGTATTATCAAATGGGTAAAGGGGTTGAGCCTTCGGTGAATGATCTGAGGCGTATGGCAATTCAAACCACAGATGAAACAGAGAAATTGAATCGCTATCTGACTATTGGCTGTATTTATAGTGAAGAGGTACAATTCGATTCAGCGTTGGTTTATTTAACGCCTGTGTTTGAGGATATGGAGGATGCTGCAAGACAAAAGATTGCGGCGCGGTATCTGTA
>JAFWRA010000209.1 GCA_017508895.1 Bacteroidales bacterium | reverse complement strand
TTAATATGCCAGTACCCGTCTTGTTGATGGAGAGATTCTCACCTTTCAACTGGCCCTTTGATCTGACTCCCGCCGTACCCAAAACCTTCAAATAAGCCAGATTTTGAAGAGTTAACTCACGAGCCCCCGTACCTTCAAGATACAAAACGCTATCTTCAACACGATACTTGGCATTGTGATGCCCATAATCATTAATCGTCAGTTCGTCACCTTGTTTAAGCCACACACTGCCAGTGCCACTTACCACCAAAGTGTTGATTTTACTACTATCCCCATTGGGTGTAGGGATTGGTTTGTCTTGCGCCTTCATGCTTCCAAAGGCCAGCAGCAGCATGGCTGCAAAAAATAATCTAGTTTTCATTTCGTTTAGGTTTTAATTATTTCTCTTGTTACTTTTGTTCTTCGCGAAAACATCAGTAATACGGAGAAACCGGGAAAAAGTTACAGCCTTCACTCAAAAAAAGCGGAAAAATAGCATTTACGCTCTGCAGTAAGGGTATCGCCTTCGGTCAATTGCAGTTTCACGTAAACCTTTTGCAAGTCGGCATTAGCCAAGAATTCTCTTAAGCCGTCAACGACAAATTTCCGATTCTCGTTGGCATCCAACTTCACCTTCACTTTTTGCTCAAACAACGGACGGTCTTGGAGCTCATCAACTTTGAGGTCTTCAAGGTCGCACACCTTGACCGTCAGCATGCCATCAATGTTGCGTAGCAAATCTGATGTGACAAAAACGCCACAGTCTTTCCTGTCGAGACTCAAAAGTACAGGCGCAAAAAGCGTCTTCAGCTGATCTTGTAGCACCTTGGGGTTGCCATAATAGTCGATGGACGACCACGAAGTCACGGGCCAGGCATCGTTGAGTTGCCAATAGAGCGTGCCCATGTTGTAAGGCTTTGCCGTACGGTGCGCTTCGATGGCGACTTCCATGCCGTATGCTTGCGAGAGTTGGCTCAGATGCACATACTCCTCAAAGTCCTTCGGCTGAACGTCGGGATAATACCGTTGGATGAAGTCGTCGATTTGGCGTGTGCCACGGGCATGTTTTTGGTGTGCCGCAATCACCTTAGCATCCATACTCAATTCCTCGCCTTCTGCTATTTTCAGCAAGGTCGAATAATCGGGATAGCTTTGGTAGCCATACTCGCTGTTGAAACGGCCCACCTTCTCACGATACATTTCGTAAGGCTGCTCGCCCCACCAAACGCCCCAATAATGAACATCGCCTTCGGTCAGGCTTTCAGGCCGGCCCCAACCTTTCGAGGGCGAACTGGGCCAATAGGGGCGCGTGCCGTCAAATTGTGCAACGGCTTGAGGCAGAATGTTTTCAAACAATCGGTCATAGCCTGCTTTGATGGCTTTGTCGTCTTCTTCGCTCCAACCCATAGACTGCTGCCAGCCCCAGTTATAGTAGCCCTCCGAAATCTCGTTGCCACCACACCATAGAGCCAAAGAAGGATGCGAAGCCAAGCGTTTCACCTGCTCCTCCGCCTCGATTTGTGCGTTTTCGAGGAAAGCCTCATCGTATGGATACATCGTTCCTGCATACATGAAATCCTCCCAAACCAAGATGCCATATTTGTCGCAAAGCGTGAAAAAGTCGTCAGAGGGATAAATGCCGCCGCCCCACACGCGCAGCATGTTGAAATGAGCGTCTTTGGCTTGCTCCAAGAGACGAATCGTATGGTCAACATCATTCCAGGTCTCAATCATGTCCTCTGGAATATAGTTCGCGCCTTTGGCAAAGAATGGCACACCGTTCACCTTAAAATAGAACGCCCGCCCGATGCTATCAGGCTCATCCACCATCTCAAAGGTTTTAATACCAGACCATATTTTCTTAAAATCCAGAACCTTATCCCCATCTTTTAGGAGAACATCAAAGACATATAGCGGTTGTTCGCCCATCTCGTTGGGCCACCACAACTCTGGATTTTCTATTTCAAAGTTCAGGTTTTCGTTTTGGCTACCGCCTTTAATGTGTATGGTTTTCTGACTGTTTTTCTCACCATTGACATAAATTTCCGCCATGTAATTTCCTTCAGCCCTGCTTTCCACATCAAGGCACAAACGCATCGTAGCCTTCTCGTTATCAATGTTTTCTGTGACAATATATGCGTTTTGCAATTTCGCATCCGACCAACCGATCAATTCCACCCGTTTCCAAATGCCCACGTTCTTGTACTTCGGTGCCCAGTCCCAGCCGTGCTGGTAAGGTGCTTTGCGCGAAACGGCGTATTTCTCGGGCAATCGAGGCTGATGTTGCTCATACAAAGCCAATTGAGTGCTGTCATAACGAAGGAAATGCACCTCCAAAAGGTTGTCTTTCTTTTTCAGCAAGTCTTTCACCTCGTGTTTCCAAACGCGGAATTGGTTGTCAGCAAAGAAGAGTTTTTCGCCGTTCAATTTCACTTCAGCGTATGTATCAATGCCGTCAAATTCCAATTCAACATTCTCTTTTCCAAGCAAATCCTTGTCCGTATCGAAACGCAAGGTGTATTCCCACGGATGATCTGAAATCCAGAGCAATTGGTTTTCCACCGTGCCGAGATAGGGATGCGGTATCAGGCCGTTGTCATAAAGACTCTGCTGCACCACCGAAGGCACATCGACCTGCATATTAATATTTAAGGTGTCACCAGTGAGCATCCAGCCTTGGTTGAGGAGTTGCACAACGACGTTTTGCTTTTCAACTTGTTGACACGCCAAAAAGGCGAAGGCCAATAGAATCAGAGGAAGTAGTTTTTTCATTGTGAGTTTTTTTTGGCACGCAGAATGCGCAGAATTTTATGAACCTACCGGACGCCTATTTTTCGTCGCTTCGCGCTTCTGCGTATTCTGCGAATTCTGCGTGAGATAATTATTCCTGCGTGAGACAACTAAAACGGATTCAGAATCTTTTCCATCTCGTAAATCAAGTCCTTGTTCGACTCGGTCCAGACCATCGTCGCGCCTGTCGCATCCTTCTGGTTAGGATAGAGTTTCTCATTGAAGCGCGGCACCCAATGCGCCAACGAGGCGTGGCAATGCACCGTGCCCGTCATATTCAAGATGTCCTTCACGTTGCCAAGGTTGATGCCGCCGCCCGGCATGATGCCGATTTTGTCGCCATAGCGCAGCTGCATCTCCGCAATCATCGGGACACCCTCCAAAGCTGTGGGCTTGCCACCCGAAGTGAGGATTTTGTCGAAACCGAGTTCAATCAGTTTCTCGACCGCTTCGAATGGCTTCACACAGGCATCGATGGCGCGATGGAAAGTGAACTTCAAGCCTTCGCCTGCTCCCATCAAAGCCTTAATCGTCTCAACATCAAGCTCTCCCTTGTCGTTCAAAGCTCCGATGACCACGCCTTCAAAACCCAGCTTCTTGCAAAGCATGATGTCGGTCTTCATCATCTCGACTTCTTCCTCGTCGTAGATGTAGTTGCCTGGTCGCGGACGGATGAGCACGCGCATAGGGATAAACGAAATGTCAATGGCCTTTGCCAAAGTGCCGAAAGAAGGCGTGACGCCACCCACTTCGAGACACTCGCACAACTCCACGCACTGAGCGCAGCCGTCCATCGCATTCTGCAACGACTTGATGCCGTTGGCACAGATTTCTAGTCTAATCATAGTTTTAGAATTTTGGGGCAAAGATATTGATTTTGTTGAAGTGTTGAAGTGTTGAGTGTTGAATTGTTTAATTGTTGGTGGAAAAGGACGCAAATTGTGAAAAAAACACTATTTTTGCACAACAAAAAGACAGAAAGCCATGTCAGAGAAAGAAATCAACGCCTATCGCTTGACTTCGTTGGAGGAACCAACGGATGAGATGCTGGCGTATATCATGCGGGAAGTGGCGGAGGAAGCTAATCAAAAATATGACGAGGCACTTGAACGCTATTTTAACGAAATCAAGGAATTGTACAAAAAGCAGTACGGCAATAGAGCATGACCTTGCAGGAAAGAAAACCGGTTCTGATAGTTATTGCTGGTCCTAACGGCAGCGGAAAGACTTCAATTACAGGGAAAATCCTTCATCATGAATGGATGGAGGACTCGGTGTATATCAACCCTGACATTGTTGCTCAAGAGCGTTTTGGAGATTGGAACTCAAGGGAAGCCATCATGCAGGCTGTGAAGTATTGCGAAGATTGGAGAGAACAATGCCTGAAAGAAAAACAAAGTTTGATTTTTGAAACAGTCCTATCAGCGACCGACAAAGTAGATTACATTTTGAGAGCCAAAGAATCGGGATTCTTTGTCAGATTGTTTTTCGTGTGCACCCAATCACCTATTATTAATGCATCAAGAATTGCAAAGCGAGTGATGGAAGGAGGCCATGATGTTCCCATAACAAAGGTTATCTCGCGTTACCAGAAGTCTATCGCTAATTGCAAGTTTCTTTCCGACAAAACCGACCGAACTTATTTATACGACAATTCCGTTGATCGTGCAGATGCCTCTTTGCTTCTGCGCCTTTCTAACGGTATCATCGTGAAAAGATATGTGGAGCAACTGCCCGAATGGGCGAGACAGATAATTGAATAACATTATTATAACAAACTTTAAACCAGCAAAATAAATATAACAAAGTATACCTCATAACATAACCCCTGAGCTTTACGCTCTTGTTCTCTGATTGGAAATCGGCAAAATTTTAGATACATGAGAATAAGTTAGCGAAAAGTTCGCGTTTTAGGCGTGAACTATTTCGTGCTTATTTATGTATCGGGCTTTGCCGAGCCTCCAGTCTGGATAAGCATTCAAACGAAAGGTGAGCGCCTTTCTTTATGGCTTGCTGGCAAGAGCGAAAGTCCTCCCCCTAACCGCCAACTACCATGAAAACGAAAGCGTCACCATCCCCAACCGATTTCCATCTAGGCCTGCTTCTCAAAGCCGAACTCGCCCGACAAGGCCGCACTGCCACCTGGCTGGCCAAGCAGGTACACTGTACTCCCGAGAACATCTACAAAGCCTACCGCCAACAATGGATTTCCATGCCGTTGCTCTTCGAGATTTGCAAGGCCTTGGATTATGATTTCTTCAAGGATTGCTCGGCGTATTTGGAAGCGGAAAAAACGAAATAACGGTTGTGGTTTTGTGGTAAAAACTTTCAGTTTTATTGGTAAAATGAGTTAGTCTGTTAATGCTGATATAAAACAATTTATAGATAGTTTTGCAACGAAAAGCAAACAAGATTTTACTCATGGAAATCATTTCTATTATTCTTGGTGTCATCTCTTTGGTACTCGCAGTTTGGTCGATAGTACGGGCAAATAAAAGTTCCAAGCAATCAGACGAAAATGCTAAAGCCATTCACGGAATCATTTCACAAAGCAAAGACCATCTTCTGGATGTTTCCTCTCTTTTCACCAGGTATCAAATTATCAAAAAACACTTGCATGACAGAAACAACAAGGAGAAGTACCAACAAGATTTTTTAGACCTTTGCAAAGACGAATTCATCGCCAAGCAACAAGGCATGATTTCACAAGAAATGCTGAATATGTTTGTTGACACAGCGTGTGGAATCGTGAAAAAAGACCCATCTTTCTTGACCGTCTGGAAAAAACACGCTCAATACTACAATCAAGATTTTGTCTCATTCTTTGACAATGAGGTTTTCAGAAAAGTTGGATTAATCTAAACTTAAATCAATATTCGTGTACAATTAAAAACGAAACACAATGAAAAAGACACTTAAAACAATGGCTTTACTGCTGTGCGCAGTAGCAATGCTTATGACGAGTTCTTGCACGAAAGAAAACGGCAACCAAGAAAGCAACGACTATCAAAGCAGAATTCTCGGAAAATGGAAATTTACACGAATAACATGGTATTATGATTCATCGGAAGAATTAATATGGAGCGAAGTTATATTCACCTCCAATCGATCAACAAGGTATTATTATGATGAATCAGGAGAATTATACATGACAGAGGAACACCCCCATGATTGGGAATATGATCTCAATTTCAAAACAGAATCATTGGTTCTAACATCTTGGAACATTGGACAAAAACTCGTTGATGATGACTACTTTATGTTTTCATACATTATTGATGATAATGAACTTAATATAGGAGGTGAAATTTTCAATATTTCAGAACTAACAAATTCAAAGCTGGTTCTTAAGCAGAGTCGTAGCAAGTATGAATTTATCAAGGTAAACTAAACCCCTACAACAATCAAACTGCTCAATTTGACAGATAGTCGAAATTGAGCAGTTTTTAATTTTAGTCCCTTGCAACCGATCGAAAGATTATTCCTTTGCTCAACCTACAAGAAAATCTTCGCGCATATTGAGAAAAGGATACAAGAAGCAAACCTTAACTAAACTCAATTCACGGTATTAGGAATTTTCCGTAATTTTGCACCTAAATTTCTCAAACCGTGATTTACCCTAATAACTTCGAACAGAAAATCGGCTTCAAAAGCATCCGCCAGATGCTCTCCGAGCATTGCATCAGCGCGATGGGCTTGGAGAAGGTGGGGAACGTGGCCTTTTCAAATGATATAAACTTCATTATCAAAAGTTTGGAGCAGACAGAAGAGTTTATCCACCTGCTCCAAACAGGGATCCCCTTTCCCGTGCGCGACTTCCACGACCTCCGTGAGGCCTTCCATCGTGTCCAGATTGACGGCACCTGCCTGAATGTGGAGGACCTGTTTGCACTGAAGCCTTCGCTCAATGTGCTTGACGCCATCTTGCGTTATGGTCATTCCGAAAGTGCCAACGAAACTCCACGACTTAAATCACTGATTGAGAACATTTTCATCGACCGTAGCATCTTCACCGAAGTGAACCGCCTCGTCGACGACAAAGGCGAGATTCCCGACAATGCCTCCACCGAGCTCTTGGAAATCCGCCAAAGCATCCGCCGCAAGCAAACAGGCATCGAGAAGCGCATCCGCCAAATCATGAGTGACGCCAAGACAGCCGGCTGGGTCGACCAGAAATCGGAGCTCACCGTCCGCGACGGCAGGTTGGTCATCCCTGTGAAGGCAGGCGACAAACGCGCCATCCGAGGCTTCATCCACGACGAGTCGTCTACGGGACAAACCGTCTACATCGAGCCCGCCGAAATCTTCGACACCTCCAACGAAATCAAAGAGTTGGAATATGCCGAGAAGCGTGAAATCCACCGCATTTTGATGGCCTTCACGCGTCTCCTTCGGCCTTACCTCTCCGAATTGCGCAAGGCATGGAACCTGTTGGGCGAACTCGACTTCATCCGCGCCAAGGCGTTGCTGGCCCAAGAAATCGGTGGCGTGAAACCCGAAATCAAAGACGCACCTTATTTCAACTGGCAGCAGGCGCGTCATCCTTTGCTGGAGAAAAAGCTGAAAGCACAAGGCAAGCAAGTCGTCCCGTTAGACTTGAAGCTGGACGACACTGACCGCATCCTTGTCATCAGCGGTCCCAACGCGGGCGGTAAGTCGGTGTGCCTGAAAACCACCGGACTACTCCAATACATGCTGCAATGCGGCCTCATGCCTCCCATGCGCGTTGACTCGCAATGCGGCTTGTTCGAAAACCTTTTCATCGACATCGGCGACGAACAATCCATTTTGGACGACCTTTCCACCTACAGTTCGCACCTTATTAATATGAAAGCGCTGCTAGAACAAGCCGACGAGAAAACGTTGTTCCTCATCGACGAGTTCGGCACGGGCACGGAGCCGCAATTGGGCGGTGCCATCGCCGAGGCCATCCTCTTGGAACTCAACAAGAAACAAGCCTTCGGCATGGTCACTACGCACTACGCCAACCTGAAGCTTTTGGCCGACAACCACGAGGGTATCATCAATGGCGCCATGCTGTTCGACACGCGCTTCATGCAGCCCATGTACCTCATGATGACGGGCAAACCTGGTTCCTCCTTCGCCTTCGAAATCGCCAAGAAAATCGGCTTCCCAAAACAGATTCTCGACGAGGCAGCCAACATCACCGGCGACCAGCATCTCAAGTTTGAGAAACAACTGCAACAACTCGAAGTCGACAAGAAAGCCATCCGCAAAAAGGAGCAAGACCTGCGCATCGCCGACCAGCTGCTGACCGAGGTGGTGGAGAAATACAAAGGCCTTCTCGCCGAACTTGAGAGCAAGAAAAAGCAATACCTCCGCGATGCTGCCGCCGAGGCCCAAGAACTGATTCAAAAGGCCAACAGTCAAATCGAACGCACTATCAAGGAAATCAAGGAGGCTCAGGCCGAGAAGAACAAGACCAAGGAAATCCGCCAGAACCTTGAAAAGACCAAGGAAGAGATTGCACAAAAAGCCAAAGAGGTGGCCGAAGCCAAGAAAAAGGAAGAAGCCGAAGTCGTGTTGAAGGTGGGCGACACCGTCTGCATCGAAGAGATGCAGGTGGTGGGCGAAATTCTGTCCATCAGCGACACCGACGCCACCATCCTCTTCGACAGCATCCGCCTGCGCACCAGCCCCGACAAGCTCCGCAAGGTGAGTCGCGCCGAAGCCCGCAAGACCCAACGACGCTGGCAGAAGGGCATCGCCGAAGACCTCAGCGAAAAAGCCGAGCACTTCGAGCTCACCCTTGACGTGCGCGGCAAACGCGCCGAAGAAGCCTTGGACATCGTTGACAAATACTTGGACGAAGCCAAGCTCCTCAGCATCAAGGAAGTGAGCATACTCCATGGAAAAGGCAACGGCATCCTGCGCAAACTCATCCGCGAGAAACTCAGCCACAACCACGATGTGGAGCGCTTTTGTGATGCCTCACTGGAAACGGGGGGCACGGGAATAACGAGAGTGTATTTTAGATAACACAAAAAAAGCGAAGCCTGAACTTCGCTTTTTGTATTAACGCACGACGTTAGACTTATTTCTTCTTAATCTTAGAAACAAGCCACAGCAAGACCACGGCACCCACTGTACCGACCAAAAGCTGACCCCAGAATGAGGTACTGACGGGAAGACCGATAATGCTAAAGATCCAGCTGCCTAAGAAGCCGCCGACGACACCGACGATGATGGCCCAGATCAAACCGAGGCCGTAGTTCATGATTTTACCGGCGATGATACCTGCCAGCGCGCCAATCAAAATTGAAACTAACATTCCCATAATGATGTAGATTTTGTGAATATTGAAGTTAATTGTAGTTGCTATTTCTTGTTGAGAAGATCGGCTATCTCTTTGTTTTGTTGCTCGATATAATCCAACACTTCGTCTCTCCCCTGCTTCTTCTCCGCCGAGGTGATGAAGATGGGCGGCAATTCCTCCCAATTCTCCAACAGGCGGTTGTTCATCGCCTGCACGTTACGATCGAGTTCGGCTTTCGACACCTTGTCGGCCTTGGTGAAGACGATGCAAAAAGGCACCTGACTCTCGCCCAACCATTCCATGAAGCCCAAGTCGTTGTTTTGCGGCTCAAGACGTGCATCGACCAGCACAAAAGTCGTCACCAAGTTGCGGCGGCGTGTGATGTAATTGTTGATCATGACACGCCACTGTTCACGCGTTTTCTTCGAATGTTGTGCATAACCATAACCCGGCAAGTCGACAAGATACCAAGCGTCGTTGACAATGAAATGATTGATGGCCACCGTCTTGCCTGGAACAGAGGAAGTCTTTGCCAAGCCCTTACGTTGCACCAGCAAATTAATTAGCGAAGACTTACCCACATTCGAGCGACCGATGAAGGCATATTCCGGGATATTGTCGTTGGGGAGAAACTCAAAGCGAGTGTTGCTCATCAGAAATTCGGCTTTGTTAATTTGCATAGAAGGGCATTTTTAAATGTTCTGGGATCTCATTCATGTCATAAATCAAGTGGCGTTTCACTTTATCCTCAAACATGTCACTTATGGTCATCAAGATACCTGTTTCCTCCACTTCGCCAAAACCTGGATTGAGAGCGGTACCAAAGGAACGTAAAGTGGGCGAGAGGTTCATGTAAGCGTTCACCAAAGGCGGCACAGCGGCACCCCGTTCACGCACCAGCTTGACCAAAGTCTTGTAGTTGTCGCGATAATTATCGGCATTAAATACGCTATCAAGCCATTGAATATCAGTAAGGATAGGAAGATTCAACTCAGGTCGCACCGTAACCAAATGTTCCTTGTCAGGGAAGTGCTTTTGCATGAAATAAAGAATCATGTCGCGAGAAGTACGTTCCAAAGTGGGATACATCGTCACCTTGCCAAAATAATACAAGGCATCAGGATAGATATCGACCAACGAACCTAGGCCATCCCACAAGTTATCCAAAGAATACAGGCCTTTTGAAAGGCTCTTTGAAGGCTGGTAATTGGGCTGCACGAAGGAACGGCCCAACTCGATGGTGCCGGGAAGATACTCCTCCACGAACTTCTTGGAATAAAGGAAAAGTTCGCTAGTAGGTGTATCAACCTGACCGTTGTCGTCAACAGGAAGACCGTCGCAAAGAAGGAAACGGTAGCCACCCACGATGGCACGATCAGTAGGATTCCACACGATGAGCTGCATGAAATAATTCTCCTCACGGGTGTCAAACACGTCAATATCGCAGTCAAGGCCCGTACCACCGCCAGAGTCGCGGAAGCTGATTTCGCGCAGGCGACCGATTTCACGCATGATATTTGGCGAATCATGGGCTGAAAGGATATAAATCTCGTTGCTCGCATTGTTGGTTTTGCGGAAAAACTTGTCACGGGTCAACTCATCCATGATGGCCTCAACTGGCACCGGTGCAATAATATCTTTCATCATATCGTATATTCTTTTTGAGGATCAAAAACCAAATCGGCATCGTTCGCCAAATTATAGGAAAAAGTGCGAAGCTTCTCCGCCCATTGGGCATCGGTGAACCGACGGTCGAAAGTTTGATAAGGAATAGGCTTGCCGAAGGTGATGGTCAGCTGCTTGTTGCGTTGCTTGAAGAACTCATCGACGAGGAAAGCCATCTCAATATTCACCTTGATTCCCAAGCGTTTGCGCAGACGGGCAAGGTTATAGAAAAAGTTGGAGTTGCGGCCTTCGATATGCACGGGGACAATGTCGCGCTGATAAGCCTTCGATTTCGTTATAAACGTTTTTTTCCAGTCCAAATCCATGATTTTTCCGCCTTTAGACTTGCGCGAGCAGAGGCCAAAAGGGAAATAACAAATCGTGGCATCGCCAGCAAAAGTTTCATTGAAGAGTTTGAGGCTCTCCTCACGATTGGCGGTAGCACTGCCCACCTTACTGACGGGAATGAAAATCGGACGCAGGTTCTTCACAAACATCAAGAAATCGTTGACAGGGGTCAAGGTCTCTCCCCTATGGTTGCCCACCGCACCGATGAGCGCAATACCGTCGAGGCCACCCAAAGGATGATTGGAGGCCACAAGGATGCGGTCGCTCTCCATCAGGTTGTCAACACCTTTCAAAACAACATCAAGATTAAAATCGGCCACCACTGCATTGATGAAATCAATTCCTTCCTTGTCGGCATATTTAGTCAGAATCTCGTTGATGTCGTCTTCATGCAACAGACGCTGAATTTTCCTAAACAGCCATTCAGGCATATACTTCATCAGCTTGGGCACTTTTGCCGTGAAAATCTTCCTTAAGTCGATAAGGTTGTTCTGTTCCGAATCCATAATCGAAAAATCTCTACAATCGGCAAAAATAGTAAAAAGAAAAATGGGATGGTCGTTTTCGCCTGAAAAAACACCCAAAAAAGGCAAAATACCGCCCATCAACACATCTTTCCTTTTTTGGGTGGCAAATTGTTAACAATGTTATAAACAAGATATGAACAAAGTTATCAACAACCACTGTTGAAAAATAGACATAAGAATTGTGTAGAAAAGTGGTGAGAAATGGGAGAAAGTGTATATCTTTGCGGCTGAAAAATCGTCGAACCGAAAATGAGCTATCTGGTAGGACATCATAATTGCAAATTGGACGCAAAAGGACGTGTTTTGGTCCCCAGCGAATTCAAGGAGCAATTGGGCAGCGAAGCGGAGGAAGGCTTTATCCTTCGCCCCGGGCTGCATGCCCATTGCCTGGAGCTCTACACGAAGAAAGACTGGTATGAGGTGCAAGATCAATTGCGCGCCAAATTCAGCCAGTTCAACGTGAATGAAGAAGCCGTGATGCGTAAATACAACAGCGGCGCACGTTTCGTGAAACTCGATGGTAGTGGCAGGTTACAAATCCCAAAAGACTTAATCGAGAAAGGTTCTCTCGTCAAAGACATCGTCATCACCGCGGTCACAACGAAGATGGAGATTTGGGACAAAGACCTTTACGAACAGTCCATCAACGAACTCGACGATGAAGTTTTCTTCAAGTTACTTAGCGAAAACATAAAATAAGGAGGGGTGAAAATGTATCACAATCCGGTCATGTTGAACGAATGTGTCGGGGGTCTGAACATTAACCCCGAAGGCGTGTACGCCGACGTCACTTTTGGCGGCGGCGGCCACTCGCGCGCCATCCTAGAACGCCTCACGACAGGGCACCTCTACGCTTTCGACCAGGACGAAGACGCTGAAGCTAACGCTTTTGACGATGATCGTTTTACCTTCATCCCACAGAATTTCAAGTACTTCAAAAACTTCATCCAACTCTATCACGGAGGAAAGATTGATGGTGTCATTGCCGATTTGGGTGTTTCATCGCACCAATTCGACACACCCGAAAAAGGATTCTCCACCCGATTCGATGGCCCATTGGACATGCGCATGAGCCAGATGACGCCCAACGATGCCGCAACCGTAATTAACACTTACGACCATGCCAACTTGACACGCATTCTACGACTCTATGGCGAGATGCAGCAGCCCCAACTCATGGCCTCCGACATCATCATGGCTCGCGACGCAGAGCCTATCGAGACCACAGAACAGCTGAAAACTGCGGTGCGACGCCGCTTACCGAGAGGAAAAGAAAACAAAATCCTCGCCCAGCTCTTCCAAGCCTTGCGCATTGAAGTGAACCAAGAGCTCGACGCCCTCGATGCCTTCCTCACCCAATGCCCCGACGTGCTGAAGCCAGGCGGACGTCTTGTGGTGATGTCGTATCATTCATTGGAAGACCGCCTCGTGAAGAACTACATGAAGACAGGCAACGCCGAAGGAAAGGAAGAAAAAGACTTCTTCGGCAACCTACTTACACCCTACCATATCATCACCCGCAAGCCCATCACTCCCTCCGACGAGGAAATTGGAAACAACAGCAGGGCACGCAGTGCCAAACTCAGAATTGCAGAAAGGATTTAACCATGGAAGAAGAGAAGAAAGAGAAAAGCCGAAGCAAGCGCAAGAAGAAAAACGCCATGACCGTTTTGGGCGGTGGTTTCCTCGTGAGGGAGAAATTCACCAAGCAGTTTCCCTTCATGGTCTACATCACCATCTTGCTGATGGCCATCATCACCAATACCTATATCGCCGAAGAACGCAACCGCGAATTGACACAAACCACCAAAAAGTTGAACGACCTTCAGGTGGAATACATCCAAGTGAAGTCTGCCATCATGGAAGCCTCCAAGCAATCCGTGTTGGCTAAGAAACTGGCCAACGTTGGCTTGAAAGAGGCAACCGAGCCACTGAAGCGCATCAATATCAACGAAGAAAACACGAAGGAACAATGAAAGCAGATCCAAAAACAGAGACCTTATTGAAGACCTATCTGGTTTACATCCTCGTTCTTGTCTTCGGTGTCGCCATCATCGCGAAGATCATCCTCGTGCAGACCAAGGACAACAAAGAACTGCTCGAACGCGCCGAGCAACGCGAATATCGTGTCAGGACCTTGGAGGCTTCGCGCGGCAACATCTTCTCTGCCGACGGTCAGCTGATGGCTATTTCCATTCCACTTTACGATGTTTTCTTCGACTATAAAGCTGTTGATTCGGTTTTCCTTGCCGAAAACATCGACTCGCTCTGCCGCCAAATGGCCGGCCTCTTCCCGAAAAGAAACGCCGCACAATGGAAAGCCTTCTTTGCCGAAGGCAAGGCCAAAAAGAACCGCCATTACAGAATTGCCCTGAACATCACGCAAACGGAGTTGCGCCAAATGGAGCAATTTGTCATCTTTAACCGCGGTATCTATAAAGGCGGCATCATCACCGAAAAGAAAATCCGCCGCGACCATCCTTATAAGGAACTTGCCAGCCTCATGCTCGGCATGGCCAACGAAGAGAAAGGCTACTATTTTGGTATCGAAGGCGCCTACAACGACTTCCTCAAAGGTCAAAACGGAAAGCAATTGGTGCGAAGAATACACCATGGCGACTGGATGCCTGTCAATTCTGAAGATGACATCGATGCCAAAAACGGCGACGACGTTTACACCACCTTCGACATCAAGTTGCAAGACGTTGTGGAAAGCGCCCTCAACAACACTTTAGTCACCAATAAAGCCGAGCAGGGTTGCGCCATCCTAATGGACGTGGAAACGGGTTATGTGAAAGCATTGGCCAACTTAAGACTCAACCATGAAACGGGTGTATACGAAGAATCATACAATGTGGCATTGACCGAACGCTACGAGCCTGGTTCCGTGTTCAAGATAGCCTCAATGGTGGTGCTGCTCAACCACAAAGAGAACACACAACTCACCGACTTGGTGAATATCGGCACGGGACCCATCAAGTTCTCGAACCGCACCATGAAAGACGACCACAGTTTTGCCAAAGGCGGCATCTGTACCGTGCAAGAAGTTATCGAACAGTCGTCTAACAAAGGCACTGCTGTGCTCATCACCAAAAACTTTGCAGCGCATCCCGAAAAATACGTTGAAGGGCTCTATGCCTTAGGCCTGAACAAGAAAATCGGCACAGGCATCAAAGGTGAGGCAGAACCCGTCATCAAACACCCTGACGACAAGACCAAAGACGGCAGAAAGCTGTGGTCAAATGTCTCTTTACCGTGGATGTCCATCGGCTATGAGGTGAACGTAACCCCAATGCAACTCCTCATGCTTTACAATGCCATTGCCAATGGTGGCCGCATGATGAAGCCGCAATTTGTCACCGAAATCCGTAGGGGCAACCAGACCATCGAGAAATACGATCCCATCGTCCTCAACGAGCACATCGCCTCACCCGAGTCCATCGAAAAGCTCCAGACCATGTTGGAAGGAGTCGCCATCAGAGGTACTGCTAAACGTCAATTTGCTGATTGTATCGTCAACGTAGCGGGAAAGACCGGGACAGCCCAGTATTATGATAAGGTGCAAGGTTATGCCTACCATGAGCCTGGGCTCGGCAGGAAGTTATACAACACTACTTTTGTTGGCTATTTCCCAGCCGACAAGCCTCGCTACAGTTGCATCGTCATGGTAAGCCGCGCTCGCGGGGCCAAATGGGCGGCAGGAGGTGTTTCTGCCCCTGGTTTCAGGGAGATTGCAGAAAAAGTATATGCCATGCGCATCGGTGTTCAGGAAGACGACTCTCTCACCATAACACCTGAATATGGCATGGGGCCTGTTCTTGCCCGTCATGAAAAAGAGGCCAATTACCTCAACGGCATCGCCAAAAACTACAACGACTTTGCCATCAATGGCGACTGGGTCACTGTGGAAAGCAACGAAAGCGGTCAAATCAGCATACGCGAAGCCCAACTTGCCAACAACATCGTGCCTAATGTAGTCGGTATGGATATCACCGATGCAGTCTATCTCTTAGAAAACATGGGCATTCGCACCGAATTCGCAGGTCAAGGAACCGTGAAAGAGCAGTCGTTGCATCCTGGTGACACCCTCAAAACCAACCCTGTCATTCACTTAAAACTGGAGAAAAAATGAAACTCAAAGACATATTAGTCAACTGTAACCTTTTGGAGATAATAGGTGACAAGGACTTGGACATCCTCGACATCGCTTTCGATTCGCGGAAGGTCAAGCCCAACACACTATTTTTTGCCGTGAAAGGCACGCAAGTCGACGGCCACGACTATATCGACAAAGCCATCGAACAAGGTGCAACGGCCATTGTAGGCGAAAAGATGCCTCGAAAGAAGGTGGAAAACGTCACCTATGTCAAGGTTGACAACTCTGCCTACGTCCTAGGCGTCTCTGCTTCCAATTTCTACGGCAATCCATCCAAGAAGCTGCGTTTGGTCGGAGTGACCGGCACCAACGGCAAGACCACTATAGCCACCTTACTTTATAGGCTTTTCACCGATGCGGGCTACAACTGCGGATTGCTCTCCACGATTGAGAACATCGTGAATCGTGAGATCATCCCTTCGACGCGCACTACCCCCGATCCCATAGAACTGAATGCCTTATTGCAACAAATGGCCGAAAACAAATGTGAATACGCCTTCATGGAGGTGAGTTCACACAGCGTTGCACAAGACCGTATTGCAGGACTGCATTTCACAGGTGGTATCTTCACCAACCTTACCCATGACCATCTCGACTACCACAAAACGATGGTCAACTACCGCAATGCCAAAAAGAAATTCTTCGACAATCTGCCTCAAACCGCCTTTGCCCTCACCAACCTCGATGACAAAAACGGCGCCATCATGTTGCAAAACACCAAAGCAAAAAAACTGAGCTACGCCCTGAAACACGATGCCGACTTTAAGGGAGTCATCATGGAAAGCCACTTCGACGGGATGTTGCTCAAAGTGAACGGTACCGAAGTTTACACCCAACTTGTTGGTGGCTTCAATGCCAGTAACCTGTTGGCCATCTACGGAGCCGCGTTATCATTGGGATTCAATAAAGACGAATTGCTGGTTGAAATCAGCAAGTTGCATGGAGCCAACGGCCGTTTCGATATGGTACATTCCGACAAAGGCATTGTCGGCATTGTTGATTATGCCCACACACCCGATGCTTTGGAGAACGTGCTCACCACCATCAACGAAGTGCGCTGCCACAAGGAAACACTAATCACCGTGGTGGGATGCGGAGGCAACCGTGATGCCACCAAACGACCTGAAATGGCCGCTGTCGCAGTGAAGCTGAGCGACAAGGTCATCCTCACCAGCGACAACCCTCGCAACGAAGACCCTGACGAAATCATCCGACAGATGAAAGCGGGCATCGCCGAAGAGGACAAGCGTAAAGTGTTAAGCATCACCAACCGAGGAGAAGCCATACGCACGGCCGTAGCCTTAGCCAAGAAAGGCGACATCATCCTTTTGGCAGGCAAAGGTCACGAGACCTATCAGGAAATCAACGGAGTAAAGAACCATTTTGACGACAAGGAAGTCTTGTCGGAAGCTTTTAAGGAGGCCAACTGATGTTATACTATCTGTTCAATTATCTGCACAAACACAGCTTCCCGGGTGCGGGTGTGTTCAATTATGTCACCTTCAGGGCAGCCGCAGCTATTATCTTGGCGCTTATCGTTTCTGTATGGTTCGGCAACTTCTTCATCAAGATGCTGAAACGGAGAAAAATTGTTGAAACCCAGCGTGACGAAGCCATTGACCCCTACAACACCAAGAAAGTTGGCGTTCCTACCATGGGCGGCGTCACCATCATAGCGGCCATTCTGATACCAGTTTTGTTGGTATGCAAACTTCATAGCGTCTACACCATTTTGATGATAGTCACCACGCTTTTGCTCGGTGTCATTGGTTTCGCCGATGACTACGTCAAGACCTTCAAGCACAAGAAAGACGGTTTGAAACCCATCGTAAAATTGGGTGGACAAATCCTGTTGGGTCTCATCGTAGGACTCACGCTTCGTTTCAGCCCTGCTGTGCAAATCAACGAGACTGTGAAGTTGAAAATCGAAGACAACAAGGAAGTTGTCGTGAAGAGTCCCAACGTGAAATCGACACAGACCACCATTCCTTTCTTGAAGAACCACAACCTCAACTATGCCAACCTATTCAAATGGGCAGGACCGAAGTGGATGTATAATTTGGCGTGGGTCTTCCTTGTGCTGCTCACCGTATTCATTGTGGCTGCTGTGTCAAACGGCTCCAACCTCAATGACGGCATGGACGGCATGGCATCGGGCAACTCGGCCATCATCGGCATCACATTGGTCATTTTGGCCTACATCTCCAGCAACGCGGTCACTGCAAGCCACTTCGACCTGATGTATATCCCAGGTTGTGAAGAAATTGTAATCTTCTTGGCAGCCTTCGTTGGTTCGCTTATCGGATTCCTGTGGTTCAACTCCTACCCCGCCCAAATCTTCATGGGTGACACGGGCAGCCTGACCATCGGAGGAATTATTGCCGTGTCGGCGATTATTCTGCATAAGGAATTGCTCCTCCCTTTGCTCTGTGGTGTGTTCCTCTTCGAAATCCTCTCCGACTTAGACGTGAAACACTTTGTCAAGACAGGAAAGAAACACCGTATCTGGAAAAAAGGCCCTTTGCACGACCACTTTAGGACCTCGTACAGCGATTTCAAGAAAGCTTGGCCCAACTCAACTGTCACATTTAAAGGGCATGGTGAGGGCTACAACACCGTCCATCATGAGGTGAAAATCACCATCCGTTTCTGGATTATCACCATCCTGCTGGCTGCATTTACGCTTATTACTTTCAAAATCAGATAAATCTCAACTCAATATTTAAAATTCAAAGATTCAAAATTTAAAATTCAAGAATCAAAACTTTCAATCGAACAACCGATAACCAAAGCATCATGTTTTATTTTGAAGAATTAACCAATATGCGACATATGATACACAACACCATGGTAGCAGGAATATCGTCCAAAATCTTGCAAATTAGAAAAGAGAACATCAAACAGAGTCTCAGCGACCTCAACACCATCGAGCATCGCCAAGACTACATCGCCACCATCGATGGAGTGATGTACTACGACGACTCGAGGGCTGAGAACGTGAATGCCACCTGGTTCACTTTCGAAAACATCGTCAAGCCAGTTATTTGGATTGCGGGTGGCAACGATCGCGACACCGACTTCAAGGACCTGAAGCAAGTAGCCAAGAAGAAAGTCAAAGCGTTGATTTGCATCGGAAAGTACAACGCCAATCTGAAGAAATCCTTCCAAAAAGACATCAAGGACATCTACGAGGTCTCTGATATCGAAGAGGCCATCGACACCGCTTCGTTTCTGGCCAAGCAAGACGATGTTGTGTTGTTTTCTCCCGCCTGCAAGTCGGACAAGGAAGACGAGACCTTCGTTGAGCGTGGCAACCTTTTCACGGAAACCGTAAAGAAACTGGAAAATGAATATCATCAATAAAATATTGAGAGGCGACAAAGTCATTTGGATTGTTTCCCTGATTTTAGGCATCATCTCGCTGATTGTCGTGTACAGTGCGACCAGCGCATTGGCGGTCTCGAAATATGAAGGTGACACGGGCAAAGTGCTGATGAAGCACCTCGCCATGTTGATTTTCGGCTTCGCCATGATGATTCTAGCATCAAGAATCAACTACAAACGTTATGCGAAGATCGCCTTGTTGCTCATGATACCTTGCCTGGCTTTGTTGCTCTACACCTTGGTGTTTGGCCGCAACATCAACGATGCCAGCCGTTCCATCAATGTCGGTGGATTCTCGTTCCAGCCCAGCGAGATGGCCAAAATCATACTCATCACCTACCTGGCCCGCCAACTGATTATGATGGAAGGCTCGGTCTATAATTTCAAGGATTTCCTTCTCAGGTTGGCACTTCCCATTTTGGTAACCGCAGCCTTGATTTTTTCCGAAAACCTTTCCACTGCCGTTATCTTAGTCGCCGTTTGCATGGTGTTGCTCTTCATTGGTCGCGTGAAATTTTTGCATCTGCTCGCATTGGTCGGGCTTTGCATCGCCGGTATGAGCGCTTATTTAGGTTATGATGCCATCAAGACCAATATTGAAAACAAGCACCGTCGTGCCGCACAACAAGACACCATGGTGATTGGAGAGAAAACAGACACTTACAAGGAAAAGCAAAACCGCATTCAGACCTGGTCGAACCGACTCAAATCGATGGGCGAAGACAAAGAGAAAGTGGATCCATTCGACGACAAACACATGCAGCGTACCTATGCCGATATTGCTGTAGCTTCAAGCTCAATTTTCGGAAAAGGGCCTGGCAAGAGTGAGCAACGCAATTTCCTGCCCCACCCTTACTCCGACTTCATCTTTGCCATCATCATAGAAGAGTATGGGCTCATTGGCGCTGTCGTTGTGTTACTGCTCTATCTCATTCTCTTCACCAGAGTGTTGCGCATCGTCATCAAGAGGCCACTCACTTTCGGTTCACTGATGGCCTTCGGCTTGGGTTTCCTCGTCATCCTGCAAGCCATGGTCAACATGGGCGTGTCTATCGGGTTGTTGCCCGTCACAGGACAGCCGTTGCCTTTCGTCAGCATGGGTGGCACCTCGCTGATGGCCACTGGACTCATCTTGGGCATGATTCTGAGTGTCACGAGATACATGGAAGACGAGAATATGAATAAAGAACAAGAATTACAAGCACTTACAGAAATAACAGAAGATGAAAGAGAACCTTAAAGTCGTGATTAGTGGAGGCGGAACGGGCGGTCACATCTTTCCCGCCATCGCCATCGCAGATGCCTTGAAAAGGAGATTCCCCAAGGCTGACATCCTCTTTATCGGTGCCAAAGGCCGCATGGAGATGGAAAGGGTGCCCAAGGCGGGTTATCCCATCGAAGGCTTGTGGATCAGCGGCATGACCAAGGACATAAAGTCACTCTTGTTGCCCTTGAAGCTTACAAGCAGCTTCAACCATGCCATCGCCATCTTGAAGCGCTTCAAGCCCGATGTGGTCATCGGTGTCGGTGGATTTGCCAGTGGCCCCACTTTAATGGGTGCCAACTTTCTCCGTATCCCTACTGTCATTCAGGAGCAGAATTCCTATCCAGGCAAAACCAACCGCAACGTAGGCAAGAAGGCCAAAGCCATCTGTGTTGCCTATGACCATCTCGACCAATGGTTCCCAGCCAAAAAGATACACTTCACTGGCAATCCACTGAGAGCCAACATCACCCTTCGTGGCACCCGCGAAGAAGCCGCTGCGTTTTTCAATCTCGACCCGGCGAAACCTGTCGCGCTGCTCGTAGGTGGCAGCCAAGGCGCCTTAGGTATCAACAAAGGCATCAGTGCCCAACTTGCAGCCTTCAAGGACAACGACTTGCAGCTTATCTGGCAGACGGGCAAGACCTACATCACCCAAGCTCAAGAGGAAGTGAAAGCCTTAGGCTTGGAAAGCCAAGTGAAGTCCACCGTCTTCATCGACCGCATGGATTTGGCTTACGGCTTGGCCGACGTGGTCATCTCACGCGCTGGTGCCATGTCGATTTCGGAACTGGCACTGGTACAAAAACCTGTCATCTTCGTGCCGCTCCCGACAGCCGCTGAAGACCATCAGACCAAAAACGCCCAGCAACTTGTCGATGCTGACGCAGCCATCATGGTACGTAACGCCGACACGGAAAAAGAGCTTATCCCTGCCTTGTTCAAACTTGCTGCCGACAAGGACTTACAAGACAGATTAAGCGCCAACATTGGCAAATTCGCTCGCCCGAATGCAGCCGATGACATTGTAGATGTGATAATAGAAGCAATAAGTTGAAACCAGCCCCGTAGGGGCGACAGATATCAACGAGGCGGTGTAACCCCTCGGCAAAACGAAAACGAAAGAAAGCCTCATAGGGGCGACAGAAAACAAACCCAGAATAATGAACAACGGAGAAGGACATATAATCTACATGTTAGGCATAGGGGGCATAGGCATGAGCGCCTTAGCCAGATACTACCAAAGCCAAGGTTACACCGTGGCTGGCTACGACCGTACCCCTTCCCCGCTCACCAAACAACTGGAAGATGAGGGCATGGCAATCCATTATGAAGACAACCCCAACCTATTGCCTGCCCTCATTGAGTTTGTCGTCTACACGCCCGCCGTGCCTAAAGACCTCAAGGAATTTGAAGCCCTTAAACAACGTAATATAAAGATTATGAAACGCTCCGAGGCTTTAGGGCAAATCTCGGAGCATCACTTCACCATAGCCGTGGCAGGCACACATGGCAAAACCACCACCACGGCTATGGTTGCCCACATCCTACACATCTGTGGCAAGGACACTACCGCCTTCATTGGGGGCATTGCCAACAATTTCAACAGTAACCTGCTGTTAGGCAAAGGTAAAGACAATATCATGGTCGTGGAGGCCGACGAGTTTGACCGCTCCTTCCTGAAACTCCATCCCAACATCAGCATCATCAACTCTATCGATGCCGACCATTTGGACATCTATGGAGACAAACAACATTTGGTGCAAAGTTTCAACGATTTTGCCCAACTCACCGAGGAAAAGGTCATCGTCAAAGAAGGCCTTGATATCCATACCGACCGAGGCATCCGCTTCGGCTTTAGTGACAGAAATGACTACCGGGCCCATATCATCCGCTCAGAAAAAGGCGTCACAGACTTTGTCATCAATGCAGAAGACACGACTACCGCTATCCAATTGCCCATGGCAGGACGTCACAATGTGCTGAACGCCACCGCAGCTTTCATCGCCGCCCGAAACATTGGCATTCCCTCTACCGACATCGCCGAAGCCTTGACTTCATTCAAAGGTGTGAAGCGTCGCTTCGACATCAGGGTAAACAATGAAAAGCACTGCTACATAGACGATTATGCCCATCATCCCGAGGAAATTCGTTCTTGCCTGACAGCAGTGAGAGATTCCTTCCCCGAGAAACGCATCACACTTGTGTTCCAGCCCCATCTGTTCAGCCGCACCCGTGATTTCATGGACGAATTTGCTTCTGTTTTAGCTATGGCTGACGAGCTCATCCTTCTCGACATCTATCCTGCCCGCGAGTTACCCATCGAAGGCATCACCTCCGAAGCCCTATTAAACAAGGTGAACGCAAGTAACAAGAAAAATTGCCAAAAGTCGGAACTCATCGACCTGATTGACAGAGAGAAACCCGAATTACTCATCACAATGGGTGCCGGCGACATCGACCGCTTTGTTGAACCCTTGGAAAAACTGATAAAGACATGGTAAAGAAGATACTTAGCATAGTGTTATGGGTTGTCACAGCCGCCGCATTGGTTGTCTTGTTCATCTTTGCGAGAGAAGACTACCTGAACAAGCCCTTGAAGTCCATCCGACTGATAACAGAGACCGACACCGGCTTCGTCAAAAAGAGTCAGCTTCGCGAAGAGCTCAGCCAGATTTGCAACAATAAAAACATCGGTACCGTCAACATGATTGCCGTGCAGAATCATCTGGACGACAACCCCTGGATTGAAAACAATGCCTCATACGTCGACCTTGACGGTACGCTTAACGTCAGCTTTAATGAATACGAGCCCACCTTCAGGGTGTTCGACAAGGAGGGGCATTCGGTCTATGTGACCCGCGAAGGTGTCGTCATTCCATCGAGCCGCATCTACACGCCATACGTCCTGATCGCCAGCGGCAATTTCGACTTGAAGAAAGACACGGTTTCCTATCAACTTTGCGACACGCTCAACAGCGACAGAAACATAATCAACGCCCTGCATTGGGTTGAGACTATAGAGAAGAATAACTTCATCAAAAACTGCGTGGGACAGTTGTATTGCAACAATCGTAACCAATTCGAGCTCACTGTTCGCGGCCTCGACACAAGAGTGATTGTTGGCGACACACTCTATGCCGCCGACAAACTGAAACGCTTGGAAATCTTCATGAAACAAAGGATCGACAATCCTGAAACACAAACCCTAAAAAGCATCAATCTGAATTATAAAAATCAAATAGTCTGTACAAAACGATAATGTTATGAGTGAAGGTAAAATCATAGTCGGATTAGACATCGGCACAACCAAAGTGGCCTGCATCGTGGGCCGCAAAGCCGAGAACGGAAAAATCGAAATCCTGGGATACGGCAAAACCATATCCACAGGTGTGAAAAGAGGCGTCGTGACCAATATCTTCGACACTGTCGAAGCCATCAAGACTGCCGTCAAGCAAGCCTCCGACCAGTCGGGGGTTGAAATCAATAGAGTCAGCGTGGGTATTGCTGGACAGCACATCAAGAGCCTGCAACACAGGGGTGTACTCATGCGTGACAGCCACGACACGGAGATTTCGGAGGCAGAGCTTGAACGTTTGCGCAACGACACCTTTAAAATCAACATGACCCCTGGCGAAGAAATCATCGATGTCATCCGTCAGGACACTTACGTCGATGGCGAGTTGGCCACCAACCCAGTCGGCATGTTGGGCAACAAAATTGAAGCCAACTTCCATGTCATCATCGGCCAAACTTCGGCTGCCAAAAACATCATCAAGTGCATCCAAAGCGCAGGCTTGGACATGGATTACATGATTCTTGAACCCATCGCATCGGCACAAGCCGTCCTTGACGATGAAGAAAAAGATGCTGGTGTGGTCCTTGTCGACATCGGTGGCGGCACTACCGACATTGCCATTTTCAAAGACAAGAAAATCCAGCATACCGCCGTGATTCCATTCGGTGGCAACATCATCACCGATGACATCTGCACGGGGTGCTCCATCATCAAGCATTACGCAGAAGAGGTGAAGGTGAAGTTCGGCTCTGCCTTGGCCAGCGAAAACCGCGACGACGAGGTGGTATCCATCCCAGGCATCCGTGGAAGAGAGCCCAAGGAGATTTCGTTCAAAAACCTGGCCCATATCATCCAAGCACGTTTGGAAGAAATCTTCGAGCTGGTCAACTACGAAATCCAGAAGGCCAAGTCGGAGAATCAACTCATCGCAGGCATCGTCCTCACAGGTGGCGGCGCCATGATGCGTCATATCCAACAGTTGGCCGAATTTAAGACTGGATTGGAGGTACGCATCGGCTATCCAAACGAGCACCTCAACCAAACTGAGATGAAGGAAATGTCGAGTCCCATGTTCTCCACAGGTATCGGAATCGTCATCGAAACCATCGCCAGAATGGAGCATGACGAATACTTGGCAGCCGTGAAAGAAGCTGAAAAGGAAAAGGGAGGACTCATGGAACCGACTAAAAACAATGCCCAAGCGCTTGAACAGGGAGAAAACGACATTGAAAAGGAAGAATCCGAGGGCAAAAAGAAGAAAAAGAAGGGAATCGACTTGAAAAAAATCGTAACTTCGTTCACTGAATTTTTCACACCTGACGACAACCTTGTATAACCCATCAAAACCGCAAAAACATGGCAGAAGATTACACAACAAACCATAACACCCACGACGAAATGTTCAAGCCCGTCGGAGTGGAAAAGCCCAACTACATCAAAGTCGTCGGTGTGGGTGGTGGCGGCGGCAATGCCGTCAACCACATGATGGAGGAAGGCATACAAGGAGTCGACTTCGTACTTTGCAATACCGACCATCAGGCCTTGCTTAAAAGCAATGTGAAAACCACTGTCCACCTTGGCAAACGGGAATTGGGCGCTGGCAACGACCCCAACATCGGTCGTGAAGCCGCCGAGATGAGCAAAGATGAAATCGAAGCCTTACTCGACGACGAAACCAAGATGCTGTTCGTCACAGCAGGCATGGGCGGTGGCACCGGAACAGGTGCTGCTCCCGTGGTGGCCAAGTTGGCCAAGGACAAAGGCATCCTCACCGTCGGCATCGTCACCATGCCCATGGAACGTGAAGGCCGTCGCCGCAAACTGCAAGCCTTGTCAGGCATAGACGAACTAAAAAAATGCGTTGATACGCTTATCCTCATCAGTACCGACAAGCTACGTGACCAATATGGCAACATGAAGCTATCTGAAGCTTTCAAGAAGGCCGACGACGTGTTGGCCACAGCAGCCCGAGGCATCGCTGAAATCATCACCGTGCCCGGCTACGTCAACGTCGACTTCGAGGATGTGAAGACCGTCATGAAAGACAGCGGCAAGGCCATCATGGGTTCAGGTGTCGCTGAAGGCGAAAACAGAGCCGAGAAAGCCATCAAGGATGCCATACACTCTCCCCTGCTCAACGACTCCAACATCGAAGGCGCAAAGAACATTCTCCTATACATCACTTCGGGCACCAACGAAGTCTCGCTCGATGAAGTTGATGAGATCTTAGAAATCGCACAGAACGCCTGCGGCAACAACTCAGACGTCATCTGGGGCAATGGCACCGATGAAAGCCTCGGCGAGGCCCTTAGCGTGACTTTGATCGCCACTGGATTCAACCATGATGCCAAATCATACAGCTCCGTGCTTGCAGAAAAACAAGCTCCAGTCAGCACTACCCAACCGAAAAAGGTGTACGACTTGAACGGCCAAATCAAGGTGGACGAAAAAGAAACGCCCGCCCAACCCGCCCATCTTGCAGTGGGGTCGGTTGCAGCCACCGAAGTCGAAAAAGCCTATCCAAAGGAAACGCTACCCGAAACCAAGCCCGAGGAAAAAACTGTGCACCCGTTGTTCTCTGTGGAAAAGCCCAAGGCCGTTGAGTCTGAAGTTCCCAAGCAAGTAGAAGAGCCTAAAGAGATACATCCCGTTGACGACGAGCCTTCCTATGAGCCTATCGCCGAGCCTAAACCCGAGGCACCCGTTTACGACGCGCCACAAACCGTCCATCACGAAGAAGAACGCCCCGTTGTCAAAGTGTTCGACAATCCTTTCAGGACCAACGGCAACGACGACGAAGGCTTTGAAATCACCTCCCGCATCATGACAAAGGAAGAAGTGCAAGCCAAGGCCGAACACGAAATTGCAGTCCTTGAGGCCAAGAAAGCCAAGGAAACCGACCCTAAGGAGTTGCTGAAGAAACAGCGTTTGCGTGCCCTAAGCATGAACTTCAGGACAACCCGTGGTTTGGAGGAGCTGGAGAACCAGCCGGCCTATTTGCGCCGCAATGTCGACATTACCCATAATGACGAGGGGCTGTCGGAATACTCGGCCTCCAAAAACGGCATCAGCGGAGAGAACTCCTACCTTCACAAGAACGTAGACTAAACAAAACTATCGTCACAGACTATTTGAAATCCGACGAGGCAAACGGGCTTCCTATTTGGGGAGTCCGTTTGTTTTTCGCAAATATAACTACACACTACCAATAATACAGCCCGTATTATCTCATTTCAAAGAATTTGCGTATTTTTGCGCAAAATACACACAAGAAATGAAAAAAGGACTGTTATTCCTCATTATCTGTTTGTTTTCCTGCCACCTGTTTTCGCAGGAATGGGTGAATTGTGGAAGCAAAAACCCAACATCGCCTAACGTCAAACTGCTCTCCAATTCCCAAGAAGAGATTTCGGTCAGCTTCACATTAGAAGGTTTTTATAAAGACGAGGTCAATACGCCTTTTGGACTTCAGTACACCATCACAGTGCCCAAGATGGCCTCTCTGCTTGAAGAAGGCTCGCCCGACCTACCGCTGTTTGCCATCCCCATGCTCATCGACGACCTGGCCAAGATGAAGGTGGAAGTCGACAAGGCCCAATATCAGGATTTTGAAGACATCGAAATCGCACCATCCAAAGGCAATCTCAGCCGAGAGATTGATCCTGAGACCGTGCCTTACCGATATGGAGAGACCTATTCAAAAAAACAATTCTTTCCAGGTTTTCAGGCACAACTAGACAAGCCTTATATCCTCCGCGATTTCCGCGGACAAAACATTTTGGTCTATCCTTTTGCATACAATCCCGTGACGAAAACCCTTCGTGTCTACACCCAGCTGACTTTGACAATGAAAAAGATGAGCGACAAAGGTGGAGACAACCCAAAACCAAGCCACAAATCAAACAAGATTAGAATGTCGCCCGAAACGCTTGAGATGTATCATCATCGTTTTATCAACTACCAAGAACGGGCGACAAAATACAACTTCATCCCTGACGAAGGCGAAATGTTAGTCATCTGCCCGCCTGCCTATCTCGATGCCATGCAGCCCTTTGTGGACTGGAAAAACAAATCGGGTCAGCCTACCACTATCGTCAGTCTTTCAGACATCGGAGGCAACAACACCAACCAAATCAAATCGTTCATTCTCAGCCATTACAACAATCCAGAGAAAAATCTATGTTATGTACTCCTTGTAGGCGACTATGATGACCTTACGCCAAAGTCAATGAATGGAGGAGCGTCGGACATTTGGTTTGGCCAACTCGAAGGCAACGACTATTACCCTGAAGTCCTGGTTGGAAGATTCTCAGCTGAAAGTGTTGCTGACGTGGAGAACCAAGTCGCCAAAGTGATATATTATGAACGCGACATTCCCTCCGATGCGAATTGGCTCAACAAAGGCATGGGCATAGGCGCCACCGAAGGGGCTGGCAGCGGTCATAACGGAGGAGAATCTGACTATCAACATATTGAATATATCCGCGACACTTTGCTACATTATACCTATGCAGAAGTTTCGCAGCATTATCAAGGTGTGGGCGCGGGCACCAATTCCGCCATGTTAAGTGAGAACTTCAATAACGGTGTCAGCATCTGCAACTACTGCAACCATGGTTCCACAATAAGTTGGTACGTAGGCTCTTTCAACAACAGCCACGTGAACACCTTGGTCAACGATTACAAATGGCCTGTCATTTGGTCTACGGCCTGCCTCAATGGGAAATTCGACGAAAACTGCTTCGCCGAGGCATGGATGCGAGCCACCAACAACACTTCCGGCGCACCCACTGGAGCCATCGGCGGCATGTTTTCATGGACTTCCCAGCCCTGGCAGCCGCCCATGACGGGACAGGACGAGATGGTCGACATCCTTTGCGAATGGCGCAACGCAGACCAATTCCACCACACCCTTGGCGGGGCTTCTCTCAACGGCAACATGAAGATCCTCGACCTTCATCCTTCTGATCAAGGCAAGACCCACAACACTTGGATTCTTTTTGGAGACCCAAGTTTGCTTCTACGCACCGACAACCCGACCGAAATGAATGTCATGTGCCAGCCTGAAGCCATCTTCCTTGGACAGACAGAACTACATGTTATGGCAGATGCCAACTATGCTTTTGCCACGCTTTCGGTTGACGGAGAAGTCATCGCCAACGCCCCTATCCTCGACGGAGAGGGCACGCTCACTTTCCCTAACCTCACACATACCGGAACGGCACAACTCATAATAACAAGTTTCAATAAGGTCACAGAAGTTCGCGACATCGCCATCATCCCAGCAAATGGCGCCTACCTCACCTATAATGGTTTCTCCATCAATGACGAAAACGGTCAGGCAGATTATGGCGAAACACTTAACATGGATTTGAACATCAAGAATATTGGAAACGAAACTGCCTCAAATGTACAAGTCACCCTTAGCGTCGACTCTCCTTTTGTGGAAATCACAAACGGATCGTACACCATCGGCAGCCTTGCTGCTATGGAAGAATATACCATAGCCAACGGATTTGAAATATCTGTAAACGATATGATTACAGATGGGTATCAAGCTGAATTCACACTTACTTGCACTGAAGGCGGCAATACTTGGACCAGCCATTTCCGCATAACGCTTCATGCACCCGCTTTCGTTTTGTCGGAGTTTAGGCCGGCAAACACAGTCAATCCGGGCGAAAACGGAACTTTGCTCATAGGATTTAGGAATATAGGTTCGTCAGACGCGCGAGAAGCCACGGTACAGTTGTTTAGCAGCTCCGACAATTTGATTTTCAATCCAATTCAATATAACCTCGGGATAATACCTGCTGGAAGCACTGCTACCGCGGCCATCTCATTCAGCACTTCGGCGAACACCCCAACAGGTACGAATTTTGAAGTGTTTTACCACATGGACGCTACCCCATACACGCTCAGCAGCACGGAATTCCTAAATATCGGCCCATTCAAAGAAACCTTCGAAACCGGAGACTTCAGCGCTTTTGCCTGGCAAATGCTTGGAGGTTCCTATTGGTTTATCGACAACAGCACTGCCAATACGGGAATCTATTGTGCCCGTTCAGGAGCCATTAGCGATGCCAATCTCACTACTTTACAAGTCAGTTTCGATGTTGAGGAATCAAGTGAAATCAGTTTCTACAAGAAAGTTTGCACTGAAGCCAACAAGGACAAACTCACCTTTTACATCGATAACACCGTCATGGGCGAATGGTCGGGAGAGATTGGTTGGAGCCGCGAGACCTTCCCTGTAGACCCTGGGACACACAAGTTTAAATGGATTTATTCGAAAAACGGCAGTGGCTCGTATGGTGAAGACTGCTGCTGGATAGATGATATTCAGTTCCCATCGGCTAACACTTTCTTGTTCTTGCCAAGCGTAGAATTAGAGACTCAAATCTTTGAAAATGAAGTTACTATCAATTGGCAAGCAAACAACTTGAACGACAATTACCATATCAGGCGCAATGGGATACCTATTGCTACACAGCACGAAACGACCTTAACGGAATTCCTCGATCTCGGTACTCACACCTATAGCGTCACGGCTTTCAACAACCAAGGTCAGCAATCCATCCCAGCATTTGCGACTGTGGAGATTACCATTCTTGGTATTGACAGCATCGAGAACGAGCTGAGAATTTTCCCAAATCCGACACGTAATTGGCTAAACGTTAGCTTTGAACATCCGTTCCAATATATTCTCTATAACGATGTTGGTCAGAATGTTATGGTAGGTCATAGCACTGGGAATACACAAATCGAATGTGGCGTGTTGCCCAAAGGTGTATATATTCTACATATCAAAACCGATGACAAGATGTTCATCAAAAAAATCATCGTGCAATAACCCTTTTGACCATGACCTATCTGAAATCCAACTATCTGTTTGAGCAACTCTCCCCTGAGAATCTCTACCAACATGTGCCCCATCCCCTACTCATCGCCGACCATCTGATGACACCCGACAACTTGGGTGCCTTGATTAGACTGGCCGACAACATTGGGGCTAACGAGGTTTGCTTCTTAGGCAAAGAAGAGGATCACAGGTTAGGTAAAGTGCGCCGTGCAGCTGCTTCCAGCCGCGACAACATCCGTTGGTATTTCAGCGAAGAGACTGACCTTCGGAAAATCATCCCTGCTGGCAAAAAAATCGTCGCCATTGAGACTGCCGACAACGCTACCTGCATCTATGAGACTCAACTTCCACAAGATGTGGCCTTTATTGTGGGTAGCGAAAGCCAAGGCTTGAGTGAAGATCTATTAGGTCAATGCGACATGGTGGTCTATATCCCCGTTCCTGGCCCAACTCGCTCGCTCAATGTGAGTCATGCTGCAGCTGTAGCCCTGTTTGAATGGCAACGCCAAATGCTTCAACGATGAAACACTACAATCACATATTCTTCGACCTCGACCGTACCCTTTGGGACTTCGATGCTGCTGCCGAGGTGGCCTTTGAGCGTATCTACGAAAAATACAACCTGAAAAGTCTTGGCATCTCAAGCGCGCATGAGTTTCACGAAGTGTATCATCCTTTGAACGAACAGCTTTGGGTGCTTTACCGTGCCGACAAAATCACCAAAAACGATCTCAACCGCACCCGTTTCCAGAAGCCTTTGGAACATTATGGCATCCACAACACCGAATTGGCCGACCGTTTGAGCGAGGATTATGTCTATTTGTCACCCCGAATTGTAAGGCTGGTATCAGGTACGATGGAACTATTGGATTATCTGAAACCAAAATACCAATTGCACTTGATTACCAACGGCTTTCAAGAGGTACAACACACCAAACTCAGCGGTTCGGGCTTGGAGCCATATTTTGAAACCATGACCGTTTCTGAGGAAGTTGGCGTGAAAAAACCCAATCCCGAGATTTTCCGTTATGCCTTAAAAAAAGCCCACGCCTCAGCCGAAGAAAGCCTTATGATTGGCGACGAGATGGCGGTCGACATTGACGGTGCCCGTGCCGTTGGGATGGATACAGTTTTGTTCAATCCAAAAGGAGAAACGATTGAAGGAGAAAGGACGTTTGAGGTGAAAAGATTAATGGAAATAACAAAATTCGTTTGATTACTTCAATTTCGCCAGCACCGTTTCCTTTCCTACCGTCCGATGATTGATTTTCACCTTGACCTCAGCATCTAAAGGAAGGAAAACGTCAACACGCGAACCGAAACGTATCATGCCCAATTCCTCTCCTACAACGGCCTCATCGCCAGGCTGCAAATCACAAACGATACGCCTCGCAACAAAACCCGCAATTTGCCGAACCATAATCTCACGGCCTTTCTTATCCTTTAAAATAATGGTATTGTGTTCGTTATCAGCAGATGACTTGGGTTTGAAAGCCAGTAAAAACTTCCCAGGATGATATTTATAATAGGTAACTTCGCCATCGAAAGGAAAAAAGTTAATATGCACATCGTAGATGGACATAAAAATGGAAACCTGTCGACGTTTGTCATGGAAATACTCATCCTCCATAACCACCTCATTGGCTGCAATCACGCCATCGGCAGGGGCCAAAACTGCATCTTTCTCGATAGTGGTTTTACGCCAAATTGGGACACGGAAAAAACGGACAGTCAAGACAATTACAACAGTCAAAAAAAGATAAAGAAGATAATGCCACACCGACTGCAATGGCCAAACCCAATTGACGACAAACAAAACCGCCACAATGACGACCAAAGTTATCATTATGGCTTTCGTTCCTTCCTCGTGTAACCTTTTATTGATCTTCATAGCAACAGCAAATAAACGAAAATAAACGGTACGCTGAACATAATAGAGTCAAAACGATCCAAAATTCCGCCGTGACCGGGAATAAGTTTACCTGAATCCTTCACGCCAGCCTGCCTTTTCAGCATTGATTCACTCAAGTCACCTAAAGTACCAAAAATTACGGCGATACATGCCAAACCTATTCCAACAGCAATCGTAAGCCAATCAGCATAATGGGAGAAAACTATCATAGCGATAATAGTAAACACCAGTCCACCGATACTGCCTTCAATGGTCTTGCCAGGGGAAATACGAGCATAGAGCTTATGTTTGCCAAACATTTTACCCGAAAGATAGGCGAAAATATCGTTTGCCCACAAAAGGCAGAACACCAGAACGATTAGGCCTGGTCCAGCCATAGCTCCAAACAAGTCTTCACGATAAAAATAAAGCATCAAAGAAGTAGGCATGGAAAGGAAAACCAACGAACCATAGATATAGGCAAACACATGTTTGACATCCTTTGATTTAGAAAACAAAGCTATGAGGAACGGGAGCATCACAAACAGAATTTCCAATACAAGCCATTTTTGCGTAATGACCTGCAAAGCCGACAATGCCGAACACGTGAAAGTACCGACAGAACATATCTCACCTAGTAAAAGGTAGAGAGGCTGGTTCATCTGCTGCAGGCAAGCCATCTCATAGGTACCGACAACAACGATGAAAAGCAACAAGGCCGCATAAGCCCAAGGTGAGACAAAGATGCATCCCAACACCAAGGCAACCAACACCAAGCCTGAAATCGAACGTATCAACAATTCTTTCATGGCGATTTGAAATGAATTGCAAAGATAGGAAAAAATATGGAAAGGATGGAAAAAATATGCCAATGCATAAAAACAGAACAGCCCGCCAGCTGCATGCTGACGGGCTTTCCGTTGTGGGTGGGCGGCGAACTACTTTCCCACGGTCTCCCGCAGTATCATCGTCGCGGCGGGGCTTAACTTCTCTGTTCGGAATGGGAAGAGGTGCGCCCCCGCGCCATAGCCGCCACTTGTCTCT
>JAFWRA010000208.1 GCA_017508895.1 Bacteroidales bacterium | reverse complement strand
TGGAGATTAATAATGATATGACCATAAAGATGAGCAGTATCCATCCGCTTTTTCCGATGTCATGCAAGCGACGTACAGTGACGGCAGTATAGGGGAGAAAAACACCCAAGCCAAAGAGGGTATACAAGTATTTGGCAAATGAAATCCAGATGGACAAAAAGGAAAGTCCAAATGCAACTAATATGTAGAACAGGTAAAAATACCAGAATTCGGAACGGCGTGCTCGTCCCGAGAAGGTCGCATACTTTGAAAACACGCTTTTGATGGCTTCACCGAAGTTCATAGTGATGTGTTTTAAGGGGTTAATATGCTGCAAATATAAGAATTAATACTTGTCTCCAAACATTTTGCAAAAAAAATGACCATGACCGCTTTTAACAACGTTATTGCGGTCATGGTCATAGTCAATGGTCATGGTACTTTTAATCCGCTTTGAGCTTCTTGTACTTGAACCGCTTCGGCTCCACGTTGCCCAAGCGCTTCATCTTGTTTTCCTCGTATTCGGAGTAGCTGCCCTCGAAGAAATACACTTGTGAGTTGCCCTCGAAAGCGAGGATGTGAGTGGCCACGCGGTCGAGGAACCAACGGTCGTGGCTGATGATGACGGCGCAGCCTGCGAAGTTCTCCAAGCCTTCCTCCAAGGCACGGAGCGTGTTCACGTCGATGTCGTTGGTAGGCTCGTCGAGGAGGAGCACGTTAGCTTCTTGTTTCAAGGTCAAGGCAAGGTGCATACGATTTCTTTCACCGCCCGACAGCACGCCAGCCTTTTTCTGCTGGTCATTGCCGCCGAAGTTGAAGCGGGAGACGTAGGCGCGCGAGTTCATGCTGCGCTTGCCTAACTGAATCAGTTCGTTACCGCCGCTGATGACCTCCCAGACGGTCTTCTCCGGATCGATGTCGGCGTGCTGTTGGTCGACATAGCCGATTTTCACGGTCTCGCCGACTTCGAAGGTGCCTGAATCAGGCTTTTCCAAGCCCATGATGAGGCGGAACAGCGTGGTTTTGCCTGCACCGTTGGGGCCGATGACACCGACGATGCCGCCTTGCGGCAGGCTGAAGTTGAGGTTTTCAAACAACAACTTATCGCCGTATGCTTTGGTGACGTTATGCGCTTCAATAACTTTCGTTCCAAGTCGGTCGCCGTTGGGGATATAGATTTCGAGTTTCTCTTCTTTTTCCTTCACGTCCTCGTTGAGCATCTTTTCATACGATTCCAGACGGGCTTTGCCCTTCGCGTGACGCGCTTTAGGGGCCATGCGCACCCATTCCAGCTCGCGTTCGAGGGTCTTGCGGCGTTTGCTTTCGGTCTTTTCTTCCATCGCGAGGCGGGCGGTCTTTTGGTCGAGCCACGAGGAATAGTTGCCTTTCCACGGGATGCCTTCGCCACGGTCGAGTTCGAGGATCCAGCCGGCCACATGGTCGAGGAAGTAACGGTCGTGGGTGACGGCGATGACGGTGCCTTTGTATTGTTGCAAGTGGCTCTCCAACCATTGGATGCTCTCGGCATCAAGGTGGTTGGTAGGCTCGTCAAGAAGCAGAATGTCAGGCTCTTGCAACAACAATCTGCATAAAGCCACACGGCGGCGTTCGCCGCCGGAAAGGTTTTTCACGGGTGTGTCGCCGTCGGGACAGTTGAGGGCGTCCATGGCGCGTTCTAATTTGCTGTCGAGTTCCCAAGCGTCGTGCTGCTCAATGAGTTCGGTCAGCTCGCCTTGACGGGCAATCAGTTTGTCGAAGTCGGCATCGTGTTCAGCGAACTTGTTGTTGATTTCCTCGTATTCCTTGAGGATGTCGACGATTTCCTGCACGCCTTCTTCCACTACTTGGCGGACGGTCTTGTTGTCATCGAGTTGCGGTTCCTGGTCGAGCATGCCCACCGAATAGCCGGGTGAGAACACCACTTGACCGTTATACGATTTCTCCTTGCCCGCGATGATGCGCAGCAAGGTCGATTTTCCCGCTCCATTCAGGCCGATGATGCCAATTTTCGCGCCATAGAAGAAGGAGAGGTAGATGTCTTTCAGGATTTGTCTTGACGGCGGGATGATTTTGCTCACGCCCACCATCGAGAAGATGATTTTTTTGTCGTCGGGTTGTGCCATATATTATTGTGTTTGTTTTGCTTATTGCGCAGGGATTGAAATCCTTGCTTGAATTAATGTCGTCCTTTCAGGACTATGTTGATGTGTTTGAGTCTATTCTGTCAGTTCTTTTGTCTCTGCGTCTTCGGTGGGTTGAAGGTAATCCGAAGCTTTTGCGGAAGAAATCACGCTATGTCCGAGTTCCTTTTCAAGGTCTTTTCGGGCGTTTTTGGCTATCTTGCCTCCCGCTTGAGCGGTTTGTTGGCTTTCTTGGAAACCTTTTGGGTTGCGTTGTCTTGAGATTTCCGTTGTGGCTACTTCTTCCAAGGTGTTGAGTGCCAATTCGATATTGGTCATATTGTCGCGCAAATTCTCTTTGGTGAGACCTTTGTATTGCTTGTATTCACCTGTGGTCATACCACTCCATGCCTTAGTGAGGATGTTGGTTAGCATGGCGAAGTCCTTCGGCTCGTGAACTCCTGAACGATCCCATTCGTCGGTCAGTTCCTTGCGCATTTTGATGGACTTCATGCGCTCGTTGATCCAGCGGTCGCTATAGCCTTGCCGACGGTAGTCTTCCACTGCCATTTGGAAGGTCAGCTCGGGGTCAATCATCTGGTCGATGCGTTGTGCGCCTATTTGGGCGAGCCATTGCTTGACGGGTTCGGCTTTTTTGGAGGGGATAGATTGGATGATGCGGAAGATGCCTTCTAATGAGGCACAATTGACCGCATGTTTTTTTCCATCCGTAGATACAAATTGGTGAGGGGTACAAATTGTACCCCACACGGAATCCAGTTCTGGATCACGGGAGCGCATACGCTTGATATATTGCTTAACATTAGCGCTGTCAGTTAATAATTCGACGATGTCCACAATAGCAAAATAGTATTTCTCTTCCTGCTCATTCCAAACGACACGGACTTTTTTCCCTTCAAAAAGTTGTATAATGGATTCGTTTGACATAGTGTTTTATGTGTTTAAATTAGTTTTCCCATTTCCTTCTCCAACCGTTCTGTCGCCTTTCCCCAATCATACACGCGATTCGTGAAGTCAAATCCCGCTTGGGCAATTTGGGCTGCTTTTTGGGTGTCGGTGAGCAAGGTGATGATATTGTTGGCCATTTCCTCGGCATTGCTGCCAATCAAGATTTCCTCATTGGGTTTCGCACCCAAAGAGGCGTTGGCCAAAGGCGAGGTGATGGCGGGCAAGTGCATCGACATGGCCTCCAAAAGTTTGTTCTGCAGGCCAGTACCAATGCGCATGGGTGCGATGAAAACACGGCTTTGGGCGTAGGCATCGCGGATGTCGTCGAGCCAACCACTGACGATGATGCGGTCAGAGGCAGCGTGTTTTACCTTCGGGTCGGGTGTGGCACCAGCGATGTACAATTTTGTCTCGGGCAAGCTCTTCCACACGATAGGCATAATCTCATCCGACAAATACTCCACGGCATTTACGTTAGGCGGGTAGCTCATGTTGCCCGTGAACACAAGGTCGTATTTCTTTTCGCTTTCCTGTGGCTTGAAATAGTCGTGGTCGACGCCATTGGGGATGATAAGGATTTCGTCGCGGCGTTCGTGTGGGAACAAGGCTCTGTCGGGCTCGCAGATGATGGACCTGACGTCGAAGTCATCGAAGATAGCAGCCTCGTATCGTTTCAGACGACGATATTCCATATTAAATATGGGTCGGATGAAGATCGAGGCAATGTCGGCACGGCGTTTCATGCCGTAAGAGAAAATATCTTGATAGTCAATGGCTTTTGGTAGCTTTTTGTAACGGATGTACTCTGCCACCCGGAGCAATTGGCCGAAAAGGAGGTCGGGTTTATGTTTGGCAATCAGGGCATCGATTTTTTTGGCCGCCTTGCGATTGTAAAAATATCCGCATTGCAAGGGCAGGCCTTTGAAGAAGGCGCGGATGAGACCTAATAGAATTTGCGGCTTTGTGATTCTGATGAAGTTGATGGACTGACAATAGGGCTGCAAGGCATGAAAGGCATCCTGTTCGCTGACTTCAGGGTTGTCGTTCAACGCACAAAGGATAATTTCGTTGTGCTTGGCAAGCTGTTTTATCTGGTTGAAAGCCCGCAACTTATCGCCTTTTTCGAGCGGGTAGGGGATGCGGGGCAGGAGGATAAAAATCTTCATCTCGTAGGATTTAGGGGACAAAGATAAAGCTTTTTGTTGATTGTTGAGCTGTTTAATTGTTGAAATGAGAATTCGACGTAGTCAATTGTTTGACTATGGCTGATGGCTTATGACCCATGGCTTGCTTCACCCAAGGCGCGACATTTGTGCTTTTTGCTGAAGCGAGCCATAAGCCATTGTTATAAAAATGAAATCTTGCTTCCTGGCCGAATTTGCTCATAAAACATCAACAAGCGGGCAATGATTTTCCGGTTGTCGTATGTCTCTTCCACGAGTTTTCGTGCAGCTTGTCCTATCTTTACGGCAATCTGTGGGTTTTCGTCGATAGCGCGGATGGCTTCCACCATCTTGGCCTTGTTCTCGGCGATAATGATGTTCCCATCTTCGTCGTAGAGTATGCCTTCTGCCCCCACGCGAGTGGTGATGACGGTCTTGCCCATCGCCATGGATTCGATGATCTTGATGCGAATGCCACTGCCTGAAAGCAATGGCACAATGGCTACATCGTGTTTGGCTACAAATTCCTTGGCATCAGGCACTTCGCCAACTACTTCAATATGGGGGTTATCCAGGGTTGTGAGCCATTCGGGCATGTTGCGGCCAGCTAGATGGTAGACGAAGTTAGGCACTTTTTCCACGGTCTTGGCCAGTATTTCATCGATGAACCATCGTATGCCTTCCTCGTTGGGCATCCAGTTCATAGAACCGATATGATAGAACTTGGGCTTGCCTTCAATCTCGTATTTTGGTGTAAACTGCTCAGGATAAACACCGTAGGGGATGTCGATGATGGGCTTTGAGCAATATTTTCGGAAGAAGGCAGCGTCTTTGCGCGTGATGGCGGCGATGCCGTCGACGGTTTCAAGGGCGTTGAGCTCATACTCTTTCAAGGTTTTGGCCAAGTGGTTGATATACCAACGTTTGAGGAAAAACTTCGTCTCCTTGGCGATACGTTCCCAAATCTTGTGTTCCACGTTGTGGGCGCGTAAGACAATCATTGCCTTGCTATGTGCGCGGATGGTTTCAACGTATGGAGTCATATAAAGCATCTCCAACTGAACCACGTCGAAATGCTCTTTTTCAAGGAGTTGTGCCAGCTTATTCTTGAACCTCTCAGAGATAAAACGCTCAACATGATATGACTTCTTGGTGAACAGGTTGAAAAAGGCCTTCATGGGACGTACACTCAAGTCGACCTTGATGAGTTCGATGCCAGTCTGCCGCTTGTATTCTTCTGGAATGTCGGAGGCACTGACGTGGTATTTGTCGCTGTTGATTGCCAACACTTTGACCTGATGCCCTGCATCTAGCAGCCCGGTGATGATGCTATTCATGGCCATGGGACCGCCTTCGGAGGCAGGGTAGGGAGGTTTATTGCAGAGTAGAAGTATTTTCATGTTGAATTGTTGATCGTTGAGTTGTTGATTGTTGGTTTGTAGGGCTTTCGTATCACGGCAGCCGTTTATATCATGTGTTTAATTCAACCTCGTTTTTTCGTTTTTTCTTGAATAGCCGTTGGAAGAATTTCTTCCAGCTGTCGCCGTCGAAGAGGGCAGCGTCGGTGGTAGCCTTGAAGGTGAAGAACAGCCCGACGGGCAGCAGCACAAGGGAAGAGAGCCACACGCCGAGGAACATGTTGAGATCGCCGAAGACGGCCATGCGCTCGGCAATGGTCGAGATGAGGTGGTAGATGATGAAAAACACCACGGAAATCACAACGGGGAGCCCCAACCCTCCCTTGCGGATGATGCTACCCAGAGGTGCGCCGATGAAGAAGAAGATGATGCACGCGATGCTCAAGGTGAACTTCTTGTGCCATTCTTTCTTGTGTTTGTTGATGTTCTCTATTTGGTAGTCAAAGTCCGTTTTGTTGAACGACAAGTTGTCTTTGGCATTTTGGGCCGTCCCCATCCCTATCTTTGCTATGGCAGCGCGTGTCTCGTCATCGTATTGGTCCAACAGCGGCCAATGCAACATGATGCAAGTGTCGGCGGTAAGACTATCGCTTTCGGCTTGGACAGACGGGGTGGATGAATTGTCTGTATGGTAGCTGTTGTAGTTAGCCCATCGGCGCTCAAAGCCTTGCGTAAAATTCTTTCGTTTGTCTTTGAGGCGTATCTCCAGAGAGTCCAAGGAGGTGGAGAGTTGACGGATGTTCATCATTTGATGGTAATTCTTATACATGTCCTCATTTGAACGGGTCATATCGAACGAAGCCAAGCTGAATTTGAGCTGTTCCTCCTTGAACCACATCCGCTCGAAGGGACGCGTCTCCTTGTAGTTGTTGGACGTTGTGAGGTCAGTGTAGTTGTAGCCGTTATATAGCGTGAAGATGATGCTGCGTTGGTTGGGGCTCATGGCCATCATGCCCGAATCGGCGGAAGTGATTTTTGTGTTGCCTTCATGGTCGGTGTGGTCGTATATCTTGATGCCATAGATGCGGCTGCCATCTTTGCCTTTCTTGTCTACATAGATGACATAGTTGTCGAGGTCCTTGTAAAACACGCCTTCTTTGATATTGAAGGCCAGTTTCTGTCGTTGCACATCGGTCAGTAAGGTGCGCCATTTGAGGGTGGCTATGGGAATGAGGCTGTTGGATATGAAAAATGCCAAAACACTGAGAATCAATGAAAAATATAGCAAAGGCCGCATGATACGCCACATGGAGATGCCTGAGGCTTTCATGGCAACCAGCTCGTAGTGCTCGCCAAGGTTGCCGAAACACATCAGCAAGGCCAGCAGCAAGGCCAAAGGCAACGACATGGGAATGGCCGTGATGGAAGTATAAAACAACAGCTCAGCTATAATTTTGATTTCCAATCCTTTGCCAACCAAATCATCAACATAGAGCCACACGAATTGCATCACCCAAATGAACACCACGATGAAAAAGGTGAGCACGAAGGTGCCAAAAAATGACTTGGTGATATATTGGTAAAGTTTCTTCATTCTGAAAATAACGCTGCAAAATTAGAAAAATTCTATCTTTGCAGAAAATTTCCTTACTATGAACCAACTTGATTATTTCAAAGGCCTTAACTTGGCCATTACCATCAGCGCCAAAGACGGCGAAATCCTTTACCAAAACGACAGCTCCATCGAAGTGAACGGCGATGCCCGTGGCCGCGACCTGATGAAATGCCACAACGAACGCTCACAGCAGATCATCCGCCATCTTTTGGATGATGCCGCCACCAATGTCTACACGATTTCAAAGAAAGGCAAGAAGAAATTGATTTATCAGACGCCTTGGTATGAGGACGATGCCAAGCAAGTCGTCGGCGGACTTATCGAGTTCTCCATCATTTTGCCGGAAGAGATGCCGCATTACGATAGGGGATAATTTCTTTTGTTACTGTGTGTCATATGGATTTTTTTGCAGTTGAGTAACTGTTCAAAATTAAGCTGCATTTATAAGTTTCTTAGCTGTAGGCTATCAGCGCGGTAGCACTATGGCTGACTGCTGACGGCCAATTTCTCTTGCCTTTTATGTAAACTAGTTCTGCTTATCTACTTACTATATTCATTGACATATCATCAATCCCGACAGCTTTGTCACTCTCGAAGAGCTTGATTTGCGTGGTAATAACCTGAAGGGCTGTGACGCAGAAAAAAAGAATCCCGCCAGTGATGGCAGGATTCTTCGGTTAATATGCTGTAGAGCCGTTGCGCGAAATGGTTTTTTATTTCGTCACCAAATTATAAGTATCTTGAGCAATCACAAACTCCTCGTCGGTAGGATACACCACCACGGTCACCTTCGAGTTGGGAGTGGAGATGACGCCAGCGTCGCCGATGATTTCCTTGTTCATTGTGGGGTCGAACTCAATGCCGAGGCCTTCCATATTCTCAAGGATGGCTTCGCGCATGAACCAGGCGTTCTCACCGATGCCGCCAGTCATGACGATAATATCGGCACCGTTCATCACGGCCATGTAACCGCCAATGTATTTCTTCACGCGGTGGGCGAACATGTTGAAGGCGTAGGTGCAGCGCTCGTCACCTTCTTCCTTAGCGGCACGCACGTCACGCATGTCTTGCTTGCCACCCGTGATGCCCACGAGGCCTGATTTCTTATTAACTAAGGTGTTCATCTCCTTGGTGGTGTAGCCTTCCTTGTCCATGATGTACATGAAAGCACCCACATCGAGGTCGCCACAGCGGCTGCCCATAACGAGGCCTTCGACAGGGGTGAAGCCCATCGAGGTCTCCACCGACTTGCCGTATTCGACGGCGGCGATGGAGGCACCACTGCCGAGGTGGCAGGTCACGATCTTCGATTTCTTCCAGTCCTTGCCGACGAAAGCGGCGGCCTTTTCGGCTACATACTTGTGGCTGGTGCCGTGGAAGCCGTAACGGCGCACGCGGTACTTGTCGTAGTACTCGTAAGGCACGGCATAGAGGTAAGCCTCAGGCGGCATGGTGCTGTGGAACGAGGTGTCGAACACAGCGGCCATCGGGATGCCGGGCAGCACTTCTTCCATGGCGTGGATGCCTTGCAGGCTGCCAGGGTTGTGGAGCGGGGCCAAGTCGGTCAGTGACTGGATGCCATCGATGACCTTTTGGTCGATGAGGACGCTCTTAGGGAACAATTCTCCGCCGTGGGCCACGCGGTGACCGACGGCGTTGATTTCCTTCAGGTCTTTGATGACACCCATCTTCGGGTCAACCAAAGCCTTCAGCACCAACTTGATACCTTCAGTGTGGTTCGGGATGGGGAGTTGCTCGTAGTATTTTTCACCATTGTACTTGTGGGTGAATTCGCCCATTTCGAGGCCGATGCGCTCCAAGAGGCCCTTGGCCATCAGGCGCGATGAATTGGCGTTTTCCATCTCAAGCAATTGGTATTTGATGGAAGAACTGCCACAGTTGAGGACTAATATTTTCATGTTGAATTGTTGATTGTTTATTTAACTTCGTTGAATCTTCGATTTGTTGAATTGTTGTTATGTGGATTGGCGGACTATAGCTGATGGCTTATGGCCTATGGCCAGACCCACGAAAAGTTTTGGATTCCAAGCTTTTGTTGGGGCAAGCCATAGGCCATTGGCTATAGGTCATAGTTACTTCTTCTGCGCAATAGCCTGGTTACAAGTGATGGCCACCAGTTTGTAAACATCGTCAATCGAGCAGCCACGGCTGAGGTCGTTGCAGGGCTTGGCGAGACCTTGAAGAACGGGTCCCACGGCCTCGGCGCCAGCCAGACGTTGGACGAGCTTGTAAGCGATGTTACCCACTTCGAGGCAGGGGAACACAAGGGTGTTGGCCTTGCCGGCAACGGGGCTTCCCGGAGCCTTGCTCGAACCGACGGACGGTACGATGGCGGCATCGGCTTGCAACTCACCGTCCAAAACGAGGTCGGGACGACGCTCCTTGGCGATGCGTGTGGCTTCGATGACCTTATCCACGACTTCATGCTTGGCGCTGCCCTTGGTGGAGAAGCTCAAGATGGCGGTGATGGGGTCGATCTTGGCGATGGCTTTGGCCGTGTCGGCAGTGCAGATAGCGATTTCAGCCAGTTGTTCGGCCGTCGGCATAGGAGTGACAGCGCAATCGGCGAAGACCATGCGGCCATCGGTGCCGTAGGAGCAACCTTCAGGCAGGAACATCGTGAAGGCACCGCTGACGCAGCTCACGCCAGGTACGGTCTTGATGATTTGCAGGGCAGGACGCAGCATGTCGCCTGTGGTGCTGCGGGCACCGCTGACGAGACCATCGGCTTCACCAGCCTTGACCAGCAAGATGCCGAGGTACATGAAGTTGCCTGCTAAGTCGTAAGCCTGCTCGGGGGTCATGCCTTTGGCTTTACGGATCTCAAAGAGGAGGTCGGCATATTTCTGGCGCTCAGGGTTGTTCATCGGGTCGATGATGCGGGCCTTGCCGATGTTCTTGAGGCCGAACTCAGCGGTCATCTCTTTAATCTTTTCGGCGGGACCGATAAGGATGATGTCAGCAACGCCGTCAGCTAAGAGGCGGTCAGCGGCTTTCAGGGTACGGGGCTCATCGCCCTCGGGGAGCACAATGCGCTGCTTGTTGGCTTGAGCATTGGCAATGATTTCTTGCATTAAATCCATTTTCAGTTGTTTAATTGTTGATTGATTATTGTTTAATTGTTGAAATCGATTGTTTAATTGTTGAAATCGAAAAATGTAGGGGCAGACCTGCGTGTCTGCCCAATTAGATTCGGTTGCAAAGTTAGGAAAACTTTGCCTTAGTTTGCAAATAATCATTTATTTTTGCAGCCTAAAAGTGAGAGTTCCATGCCTCAATACCGCGACATATTCTATGTTAACCCCTTTGTGGAGGCTCCGCAAGCCATTGATTCGGTGCAAGTTGCCGACAGCATTGCCTGCGATAGCGTGGTGCCCAGCTTCATCACTTCGGGTTTTCGTGGAACGGTGACACCTATGCTGCGTATGTCGTACGAAATCTTGCAAGGCTGGAACTTGGCACTTTTGGGATTGATGTTGTTACTTATCGTGCTCAACAAGCAGCTCTATCCGCGTCAGTTCCGTCAGGTACTGTCAGTGCCGGGTGGCGTGGCTCACACTAACCAGTTGCTGCGCGAGTGGAATCCTTTGCGGAGTTTCATCTGTGTTTCGTTCACTTTGGGGTATATCCTTCTCATTGCGTTATTTGTGCAGAAGAGTTGTGTGGTGCTTTCTCACGATATGTTGAAGTATAACGGTTGGGATGTGTTCTGGACGCTTTCTGCGATTGTTGCGGGTTGGGTGTTGCTCCGCTATTTGATGTTGCACTTCGTCAACTGGCTTTTCCAGACCCGCGACACCGTCGATCGCCAGATGTCGGTGCAGTTTTCCATATCCATCTTCACATTCATAGTTATGATTCCTGTCGTGCTGCTTTTGCTTTATAATCCAACAAAGTATTTTGTGTGGATGGGCATTGTTTTATTGGGTTTGGCGGCTGTGTTCCGACTGATTTTGGGGATAATTGAGACAAGAGTTGCAACAAAAATGTCCACATTTTATATTTTTTTGTATCTTTGCGCCCTCGAAATCGCACCCATTGCAACACTGGTGACCGCAGGCTTGCGATACTTTGGTAACGGTGCTGTTTTTTAGAGAGTTATGTTATCGAAACGGGTGCAAAATCGAGCATTTGGACGTTCTTAAATTTAGGAGAAAAAGATGAAGATTAAGTCAATTTTGGTGTCACAGCCCAAGCCGGCTGACATTACAAAGACGCCTTTCGCTGATATGATGAAAAAGTATGGCGTGAGCTTCACATTTGAGAAATTCATCAAGTTGGATGACGTCACTGCGAGTGAGCTTCGTCAGGAACATATCAAACTTCCGGAATACACTGCTGTCATCCTTACCAGCCGTAATGCCATCGATCATTTCTTCAGGGTTGCCAAGGAGATGCGCTACAATGTCCCTGAGACCTTGAAATATTTCTGCATCAACGAGTCGACGGCCTTCTATCTGCAACGTTATGTGCAATACCGCAAACGCAAGGTGTTTTATGGCAACCAGACGCTGACCGATCTCATCGACATCATGAAGAAGCACAAGGACGAGAAATACCTCTACTGTTGCTCCGACATCAGCTCCGACTCGACCACCGACCTGCTGAATGCGGCCAAGCTCAACTTCACCAAAGCCGTGATGTTCCGCACAGTACCCGCTGACTTGAAAGATGTGGTGAAAATCGAAGACTACGATATGCTGGTCTTTTTCAGCCCAATGGGCATCCAATCACTCAAAGTGAATTTCCCCGACTTTGAACAGAAAGAGGTTGCCATCGGCGGCTTCGGCGAGGCCACTTGCCAAGCCATCATCGATGCAGGCTTCGAGCTGAACTTCCGTGCCCCCACACAGACAGCACCCTCCATGACCATGGCCATGGAAGAATATATTGCAGCCGAATTCAAGAAGAGCAAGAAGAAATAAATCCTGGTCTTCCCAAGCGTTTCAAGCCATGACGGCCAAGGAGGGACTTCCCAAATATGAACGTATCTGTAAGGATGCAGACATTCAGGCACTTTTCGACAAAGGCGAAGGCGTGTCCGTGTATCCTTATCGGGTCGTTTTCCTTTTCCGACACGATGAAAGCCGGCCTGTGACATGCCGCCTGTTGGTCTCAGTCTCCAAAAAACGCTTTCATCATGCGTTCAAGCGCAACCGAGTGAAACGCCTCATACGCGAGTCGTGGCGAAAAAACAAGGCACCACTCTATGAAATCTGCAGTAAGGATAATATTTCAGTCGACGTTGCGTTAGTCTATACGGCTACGGTCATCCATTCTTACGAGGAGATGTTTGAAAAGACGAAAAAAGCCGTCAAAGAGTTGATAAAAAAATATAGTTCGACTAAGCTCACCAACCATGAAGTTCATCCTCAATCTGCCCGCTAAGTTCCTCATTCTGCTGATCCGCCTCTATCAGGTGACTTTGTCCCCTTTCATCGGGAAGAGCTGTCGCTATACGCCCACCTGCTCCAACTACGGCATCGAGGCCATCGAGAAATATGGCTTCTTCAAAGGCGGTTGGCTTACCTTTAAGCGCATCCTCTCCTGCAACCCTTGGGGTGGCAGCGGCTACGACCCGGTCCCATAGTCAGTTGTCAGTTGATAGTTGACAGTTGGGTTAGTCCCGTAGGGACGACAGACTAGTAAGGCGACGTGAGTCCCTGCATAACAAAACGACATAACAAATAGAAGATGAAACACATACACACCCTAATCCTCGCCCTGTTCCTCTCAGTGAGCCTCGTCGCCCAAGAGAAGCAGAACAATTTCGAAATCGCCAAGAGCCTCGACATCTACAACAGCCTCCTGCGCGAGCTTAACCTCAACTATGTTGATGAGATCAACCCGGGTGAACTCAACGAGACGGCCATCAAGGCCATGCTCGACGGCTTAGACCCCTACACGGTCTTTATCCCCGAATCGGACATCGAGAACGCCAAGTTCATGACCACAGGAGAATACGGTGGTATCGGCGCCCTCATCCAATACGATGGAGAGTACACGCGCATCTCAGAGCCCTACTATGGCTGGCCTGCCCAGAAAGCCGGACTCATCGCGGGCGACGCCATCATTGAAGTGAATGGTGTGGATTGTGTCAAGAAGAACACGCAAGAGGTCAGTAACCTGCTCAAAGGTCAACCTGGTACAGTGGTGAAGCTGAAGATCAAACGCTACGGTCAGGATAAGCCTTTGGAGATTACCTTGAAACGTGAAAAAGTGAAAATCGACAACATACCTTATTATAAAGTGTTCGACAATGGTGTGGCTTATCTCTCATTGAGTGGCTTTACACGCGATGCGGCCAAGGAACTGAAGGATAAGTTTGTGGAGATGAGGAAAGACCGTCAATTGACAGGTTTCATCCTCGACTTGCGCGGCAACGGCGGCGGCTTGATGAACGAGGCAGTAGACATTGTCAACCTGTTTATCCCCAAGGGTAAACCCGTTGTCTCCATGAAAGGCAAGGCCACCACAGCCAATAACCTGTATCCCACCACCAACGAACCTCTTGACCTTGAGATTCCGCTCGCCATCCTTGTCGACGGCAACAGCGCTTCGGCCAGTGAGATTGTCGCAGGTGCCATACAAGATTACGACCGCGGAGTCATCATCGGGCAGAGGACGTTTGGTAAGGGGTTGGTGCAGAATATCTTGCCTTTGAGCTACAATACCCAGTTGAAAGTTACGGTGGCCCACTACTACATCCCCAGTGGCCGCTGTATTCAGGAGATTGACTACTCGCACAAGAAGGACACCACTCAGACTAAAAACGACACCCTCGGCAAGGCCTTCAAGACCATGGGCGGGCGGACCGTCTACGAAGGCCACGGCATCGCACCCGACGTGAAAGTCGAACGCGACCCCTACGCCACCGTGACGGCCTACCTATATGCCAAGAATTACATTTTTGACTACGCCAACAAATTCTACAGCGAACATAAGAGCATCGACTCCGCTGACCGCTTTCAAATTGACGAAGCCACCTACCAGGATTTCATGAAATTCGTGAAAGAGAAAAACTTCACTTACACCACCGAGAGCGAGAAAGCCATTGAGAAACTAAAGAAAACCGCCAAGGAAGAAGGCTATTTGGAGAAGATCAAGCCTCAAATCGACCTGTTAGAGAAAAACCTCGCTACCGAGAAAGACAACGACCTGCTCAGCAACCGCAAGGATATTGAGGAACTGCTGCGTTCAGAGATAGTAAGTCGTTATTATTATCAGAAAGGCCGCATTGTCGCATCTCTCAACGACGACCCCGACCTGAAACGTGCCTTCGATATTCTGCTCAACACCAACGGTAAGGACGAATATCACAGCATCTTGAGTGGCAAGTGATGACCTCACAGGCTTCCATACGACCCTATCTGAACCAAGCCTACCTCTTGGGCTTACTGATGATGGCCGTTGGCCTCACACTCTCACCCTTCCTCATGGGCATGTCGCAGTTCTGGCTGGTGCTCGTTTGGCTTGTTGATGGTGTTGTAGGAAATCGTGATGAAAATGTCATTCCGTGTGGAGGTAATGCAGGGGAGGGTGAAATCTGTTTTCGTCACGATTTCAAATCTAAACTCTCCCGCTTTTGGCACAACAAAGCCGCCGTCCTCTTAGTGGCTTTTTACCTTATGCATGTCGTAGGCCTGCTTTGGACTTCCGATTTTGAATATGCAATGAAAGACCTCCGCGTCAAGTTGCCTATTCTGGTCATGCCTTTTGTTGTGTCGAGCATGGAACCTCTGGGCCGCAAGCGTCTCGATTTTGTGATGCTCGTCTATGTGTTGTCTGTTTTTATCGCCACCTTGTTTAGCAGTGTTTCCTATTGGCGTCACGACTATGAGGATGTCCGCGAGATTTCACATTTCATCAGCCATATCCGCTTCTGCCTCAACATCGTCTTCAGCATAGCCATCATCGTATGGTATATCGTAAAAACAAAGGTCAATGCGCCTGCGGTTCTTGAAGCCTCCCCAAGGGCTGAAGGGTCGCCCAAAACAAGATTTCCCGTTCCTGCTTTTAGTACGAAGTTTGCCATTAACCGTTACCTTCAATTCTTCTTGGTGTTTTGGTTCGCCTACCAAATCTTCATCTTCGAATCCCTCTCAGGCTATGTGATTTTGGCTGCAGTCGTCATTGTCTCGGCCGTTTATGCTTTTTTGCGATGGAAAAAGAGTAGGGGATGGCATATTGCTGTAGGAGCCGCTGCTTTGGTGGTTTGCTTTATTGGAGTTTTGACCATTGTACATTTTGTGAAACCATTGTTGAAGGTGGAGCCTGTGGATTTTGCCACATTGGAACAGAAAACAGCCTATGGAAACGAATATTGGCACGACACGATATACAACCCTGTTGAAGATGGCAAATATGTTGGGCTGTATTACTGTAAGAAGGAGTTGCAAGAGGCTTGGCGCCAACGTAGCGACTTGCCTTTCGAAGGAAGCACTACCAACGGTGAGAATCTTGAGGCCACTTTGGCGCGTTACCTCACCTCCAAGGATTTGCGCAAGGATTTTGTCGGTGTGATGGCCCTCACCGATGAGGATATAAGCAATATTGAACGAGGTGTGGCCAACTACAACAACTGGAAACATCCTGGAATGCACGCTCGTCTTTCTTCGACTATGTTCGAGTATAACCTTTACCGTCGTTTCAACAACCCCAATGGGGGTTCGCTCTCGCAGAGGATTGAGTTCACGCGGGCTTCCTTCCACATCATCGGGCAGCATCCTTGGTTTGGGGTGGGAACGGGTGACGTGCCGCAGGCCTTTGCACAGACTTACGACGAAATTCATTCCCCACTGAAAGAGGAGTTCCGCTTCCGTGCGCACAACCAGTATTTGGCAATCGCCGTAGCTTTCGGTCTTGTCGGTCTGGCGTTCTTTCTCTTCGTGTTGCTTTATCCTTGGTTCTCATCGCGAAAATATCACACCTATTTATATATGGTGTTTCTCTGCATCATATTGCTCTCGATGTTTCCCGAGGACACCCTGGAGACCCAAGCTGGAGCCTCTCTGTTCGCCTTCTTCGAAGCTTTGCTTTCCCCCACTGAAAATGAAGGGTAGAAGATGCTCTTCAAGCCACCATTATTAGTTCCTGACACGGCTCTTTTCTCTGTAAGAAGAACCCTTACCGTATTTTTTTGTCTTTTTTTGCTACATTTTCCCATGCGTTTTTCTATTTTTGCACACTTAAATTGAATGGTTATAAAACTGATTTTATGAGAAAAGCATTGTTTTTGATTTTGGCCATTGCACTCAGCATGGGTGTTATGGCTCAGCAAAAGATCCAACTGCGTTCGGTCGACAAGTCTGAATGCGTGAAGAGCGACATGACGAGCCTTGAGGCCTCGTTTTCGTTCTCAACCATCGAGGCGCAGGACTATGAAAGTGAGCGTGGGACCTTCTCCTGGCTCAGCCTGGCCAACACTGTCATCGGCGGCAACGAGGGCGACCCTCAGATTCCCGTTATCAACCAACTTATTGCAGTGCCTTTCGGTGCCACGCCGCGCATCGAAATCACAAGCTACAGTAGCACTGACTACCGTCTCGAAGACTTCGGCATCCATACCTTGGTGCCGCGCCAACTCCCAGTGCGCAAAAACCAACACTTTGAGGATGTACCCTTCATCATGAATGAGGCTGCCTACCAGTCAAGTCGTAACTTTCGTAGTGAGCCTATGGCTGTAGTCCGTGTTGAAGGCGTCATGCGTGGTGTGCAACTTGGCAAAATGACCATCGAGCCCGTGAGCTATGACCCTGTCAACAACACTTTGCGTGTGTTTAATGACATTGAGGTTACGGTACACTTTGACGGTGCCGATGCCCGAGCCACCGAGGACATGCTCTTGAAGACTTACAGCCCTTATTTCGACATTGTCTATAAGCAATTGCTCAATGGTAGGGCCATTACAAGCATTTACGACCAGCATCCCGACCTCTACACTACCCCGGTGAAGATGCTCGTCGTGACCACCTCGACCTATGTCAACAGCACGGCTTTCCAAAACTGGTTGACATGGAAGAAACAGAAGGGCATTGCTGTGGATGTGCAAACTGTGGCTAACAATGCCAGTGCCTCCACCATTAAAAACCTTATCTACTCTAGATACAACGTCAACCATCCTACTTTCTTGGTCATTGTGGGTGACGAGACCGTTGTCACCTATTATTCACTTTGGGATTATGAGAGCTCTTATGGCAATGCAGCCACCGACTTGGAGTATGCCTCCGTTGATGGTGATATTTATCACGACATGTATATCAGCCGTATGCCGGTGTCGTCAACCACAGAACTCACAAACCTCATCAATAAGACTTTGACATACGAAAAATACACCATGTCAAATCCAAGCTATCTGAACGAAACCTTGCTTATTGCTGGTTGGGACTCTCAAGCGACTTCTTATATTGGGGGACCTACCATCCAATATGCCAATAATTATTATTTCAACAGTGCCCATGGCATCACTCCTCGTGTGTTTATTACCACAGGTGCTAACCAAAGAACTTGCTACAATTATATCAACAATGTGGGTTTCGTCAACTATACCGCCCACGGCGACATCCAAATGTGGGCCGACCCGAGCTTTACCAATACCAATGTGAATTCGTTGACCAACAACGACAAGTATTTCTGGGCTATGGGCAACTGCTGTTTGACATCCAACTTTAAAAATGCTCAAAATAATGAAACCTGCTTTGGCGAAGCCATGGTTCGTGCTGCCAACAAAGGAGCCTGGGGCTATATCGGCTCCGTCCCAGAGTCCTTATGGTATGAGGACTATTATTTTGGTGTTGGTGCCACTAATACTTTTGGCCAGATGCCAACGCAAGCGCAAACCAGTACGGGTGCATACGATGCCCTGTTTGATGATGCCAGTTTCAATACTTTGAATGCGGTGCCTTTCATCGGCAATGTGGCCGTGAGCTATGCGCATGCCAACGGTTATACCTCTTCTGTTAATGACGAGTATTACTGGAGAGCCTATCAATGCTTTGGCGACGGCTCCGTGATGCCTTACCTTAAAGTGCCGGCTGCTAACAATGTGAGCCACGCCTCAACGATTGGTATTGGTATGACTACTTTCACTGTCAATGCCGACCCGGGTTCGTATGTCGCCATTACCAAGAACAATGAAATTCTCGGTGTGGCCCAAGTGGGCTCCAATGGAATAGCCGAAGTGCCCGTTTCAGGCCTTAGTTCAGCTGGCGACGTGATGATTGTAGTCACCCGCAATCAGCGTCAGCCTTACATCACGACCATCCAGGCCGTTTCGTTGGAAGGTCCTTACATCAGTGTTGACGGCTACGAGCCTAATATGGCCCTTGTCGGCGAAAACACCGACTTGAGCATCACCTTCAAGAATGTGGGCACTGCTGCCACCACTGGCACCACCACTGTCACCTTGACGTCAACCAATTCCTATGTCACCATCTTGTCGGACCCCAAGACCTTCAGCAGTTTGGCTCCCAATGCCACCACCACGGTGAATGGCTTCAGCTTCCTCATCAATTCTGGTGTGTCTTTGGGTTCCAATATCTTCTTGCACTATACCGCTGTCAACGGTAGCAACACTTGGGAAGGTGACCTCAGCATAACCCCCAACCAGGTGTTTACAGTTACTGTCGCTGCCAACAATTCCAATTACGGCACCGTCAGCGGGGGAGGCCAATACAACTACAACCAATCCTGCACTGTGACCGCTTCGCCCGCCGATGGCTACATGTTCACCAATTGGACCATGAACGGCGAAGTAGTTTCCACCGATGCTACATACACCTTCAATGTCACCAGTAATGTTGACTTGGTGGCCAACTTCACTGCAGGTGTCATGATTGGCAGCGGCACCAATACAAGCGATTATCTTCCGGCTTACAGCTACTACACCAACTCACTCTCTGAGCAAATCTACACTTCTGCCGAGTTGGGCGGTGCAGGCCTTATCACCAGCATTGCCTTCTTTAACGGAGGTGCAGAGAAGACTCTCAGCTGCGACTTCTATTTGAAGACAACGACAAAGAACAGCTTCTCTAGTAAGACCGACTGGATTGCTGTTTCAGATAGCGACAAGGTGTTCAGTGGCTCAGTCACAATGGTCGAAAACGATTGGACAACCATCACCTTCAACACCCCGTTCGTCTATGATGGTACCTCCAATGTCGTTCTTGTGACCGACAAGAGTACGCAGTGGAGCTATTCGCCTCACATGTCATGTAGGGTGTTTGATGCAGGCAGCAACCAAGCCCTTTATATCTATGACGACGACATTAATTATAGTCCTTTAGCCCCTCCGACATCTTCAACCAGTAATAATAAAGTGATGTCGTCAAAGAACCAGCTCATCGTCACAAAGGAGTCGTTTGACGACTGCGTAAGACCTTTGAATGTTCAAGTGAACAATGTTACGCATTCGACTGCTACCGTGACTTGGGATGGCTATAGTGACGACTTCAACGTGCAATGGGGGTGGTATGACTTCATGATCAGCGAGGACTTTGATGAAGCAATTCCCGCTAACTGGACCAATAATTCCACTTATCCATGGACTGTCGTTGACGGTCATATACAAAGCGGCAATGGTGGTGTGAATAATTCAACCTCCAGTATTACGGTGACCGTAACGTATCCCGCTGATGGAACAATTAGTTTCGATTTCTGGTCAAGAGGCGAAGGCTCCGACTCCAATGATTGGGACAACAGCCGTTTCTATATCGACGATGAACGGATGTTCCGTTATGGTGCGCATAATAATTGGGAATCCTATAGCACTGAAGTTTCGGCTGGCACGCATACCTTCAAATGGGAATACAAAAAGGACGGCTCAGTGAATCCTGGCGGCGATTACTTCGCTGTTGACAATGTGGTGATGCGGTCAAACGAATTAAATTGGGAGGAACCCGTCTTCGTTGAAAATGAGGAATATACTATTACAGGCCTCACTCCCACCACCACCTATTGTGTGAGGGTGCAGGGCATTTGCGACGATGTTGTGACCGAATGGAGCGAAATTGTTTCGTTCACTACCGACGAAATTACGTTAGTTACCCAAACGGTTGCTTTGTCAGCTGGGTGGAACTGGTGGGCACCAATTGTCGAGACAAGTGTGAATGACTTGGAAACAGCCCTTGGCACCAATGGTATTCTCATCCTTTCGCAGAGTTCGGGTTATTGCCGTTATGAGAGCGGTAGTTGGAATGGCACGCTTTCTTCCCTTGTTCTCGGAGAAATGTACAAGATACAGACCAGTGACGCATGCAACTTTACCTTGAGTGGAGGTAGTTTGCCTTCTGTCACCATTACTATTGTACCAGGCTACACTTGGTTTGGCTATACGGGTACACAACCTTTAGCTGTCCAAAACCTTGACATCACGCCCGCCAATGGCGACAAAATCAACTCGCTGAATGAGGGTTATGCCATATACGAGAATGGCGCATGGTCGGGCACCCTAAATGAACTTCAGCCTGGTCATGGCTATATATACATGTCGAATGCCACTATGAACAAGGAGTTGATTTTCACTTCGGGAGAGAACAAGAGATAAAAACTAAATACTGAATTATTAGGAAAATAAGTAAAAAAAACTGTATTTTTGCAGCTTAAATTTTTGAATCTAAAACTAATCACGATATGAAGAAAGCATTTTTAATGATAGTCGCTGTGCTGCTTCTTTGTGGAATGGCAAGTGCACAACAGCATTATACGTTCAATGTTCATGCATGGGAGAATAACATGCCTGTTACGACGCAAATCCAAATTGATGGCGTTCAGCAGACCTCTACCCAGATTGAGTTGGGCGCTTTTGTGGGTGATGAAATACGTGGATCGGTGCGTATCGGTACCGGAACTATTAGTGATCAGGCTTGGTTGCAAGTTTATTATAACGAATCTGGCGAAACCGTTTCGTTTAAGATTTATGACCATGCAACAGGAGAAGAATATCCCCATTGCGCAACAACGTTAACGACGGGGATTTATGGCTGGGGAACTACTTCAGCACCTGTCATTCTTAATTTCGTAACGACGACCTACACTACTAGCATCTCTGGCTTTGGTAATGGCGATGGTAACTGGTACCTCATCGCTTCCCCTATTGGAGAGGTGAACCCTACCGAAGTTACTACTGAACAGGGGAACATGTTGGATGAGAACGGTTATGACCTTTATTCCTTCGACCAGACTCAGGACATGGAGGAATGGCATAACTATAAGAGTGACAACTTCGTTCTTGAGCCTGGTAAAGGCTACCTCTATGCCAACCATGACGATGTCACCCTCACCTTTGCGGGCGCGGCCTATGAGGGCAATGGCACCTTCAACTTGTCTTACGACGGCAATAGTAACCATCCCGGCTGGAACTTGGTAGGTAATCCTTTCGAGGAGACCGCCTATGTCGATCGTCCATTCTACATCATGAATCCTGAAGGTCGCTTCGAAATCATTGCTGCTGAAGGCCAAAACAGTGTTGAGGCTATGGAAGGTCTCTTCGTGGTAGCATCAGGAACGGGTGAGACGGTGACTTTCAGTACCTCAGCTCCTGAATCTAAGGGCTCCAGGGTCTCCATCAACCTGAGCGATGGACAGCATGTCGTTGATCGTGCAATCATTCGCTTCGACGAATGTAGCCAGCTGCCCAAGTTCCAACTCAAAGCGAACAGCACAAAGGTCTACATTCCTCAGGACGACCAAGACTATGCCTTGGTGTACAGCAAGGGCATGGGCGAGATGCCCGTCAACTTCAAGGCTGAGAAAAACGGTAGCTACACGCTGAGCTTCACTGCAGAGAATGTCGAGCTCGGTTATATGCACCTCATTGACAACATGAATGGCAACGACATCGACCTGCTCCAGACCCCGAGCTATACCTTCGAGGCCAATGTGAGTGACTCTGAAGGCCGTTTCCGCTTGGTGTTTACCCAACAATGAGGACAGTGCTTCGAAAGGCTCAGTGACCTTTGTTTTCACAATAGCATGAAAAAGCCGATAACATAAGTTGTCGGCTTTTTTTGTGCTTTATTAAGGTTTTTCACTATCTTTGTGCCGTAAAATACAGGAAAGGGCAATCCTATGATTACGAAGAAACAGTTTGTCTGTCCCTACGAGGTGTACGATTCCATGGATGAGTTGCAACCTCAAGATGCCGAGTTGATGCGCAAAGCTCATGAAGCTGCAAGGAATGCTTACGCCCCTTATTCGAAATTTCATGTAGGCGCGGCCGTGCGTTTGGCCAACGGTGTTGTCGTGTTGGGCAACAACATTGAGAATGCCGCTTATCCCAGTGGTTTGTGTGCCGAGCGTGTGGCGATGTTTTCCGCCATGGCACAGTATCCAGGCGAGCCCTTTGAGGCTTTGGCGGTGACAGCTTGGTCGGCTACGAAGGCTATCAAGGAACCTGTCGCCCCTTGCGGGGCTTGCCGCCAGGTGATGGTAGAGGTGGAGCAGGCTTCCAAAAGACCTTTGCGTGTGCTCTGTCAAGGCGATACCGGCCCCGTCATGGTCTTCGATGGCATCGAATCCCTAATGCCTTTTATCTTCTTGGACAAGTTGCTGGGTTAAGCAAACGTAAACAATAAATTCCCGAAGAAATTCCAAAGCGTGGAAGCGCCCACGGCAAAGACTTTGCTGAGGTAGAAGTTCCATTTCAGTTTGCCGTTGAGCAGCCACACCGTAAACGTGTCGATGCCCAGACCCACCAAGGCGATGCCGAAGTATTTCGCATATTCTGTCCCGATTTGTGGATTAGTGCTTTCGAAAGTCCACCAGCGGTTGAGGAGGTAATTGGTCGTGGCGGCAAAGATGAAACCTAAGATGTTGCTCAAATATTTGTTCCATTTCAGCCATTCCTTGCATGCATAGGTCACGCCAAAATTGACGAATACACCCGAAAAACCCACTATCCCGAATTTCAGGAACTTCATCAGAAATTCACGAGTGAGCTCTATTTGCAGCAAGTTTTTCATTTCTTGGAATTGAGGCGCAAAAATAGGGAAATTTCCCTATTTTTGCGCAAATTTTCGTAAATGACAGCCGTTAAAGACATCTCCATCGAAACTTACGATTATCCCTTGCCCGAGGAGCGTATCGCAAAATACCCTTTGCCCGAACGTGATGCTTCGAAGCTTTTGGTGTTGAAAGATAATCAGATAAGCGAGTCCCAATTCAAATATGTAGGAGACTTCCTGCCCTCAGACGCCTTGTTGGTTTTCAATGAGACCAAGGTCATCCGAGCTCGCCTGCAGTTCCACAAAGCTACGGGTTCGCGCATCGAGGTGTTTTGCCTTGAGCCCGAACAAGATTACCAGATGGCATTTTCGGCTTGCTCGCCTGTGCGTTGGAAGTGCCTGATAGGCAATGCGAAACGTTGGAAGGAAGGCAAACTTGCGATGGAATTGAAGGTAAATGGCGAAGCGGTGACGCTCTATGCCGAGCGTCTGATGCAAAACGACCAGTATGCAGAGATTGAGTTCTCTTGGACACCCGCGAACTTGTCCTTTGCCGCGGTGTTGGAAGCTGCAGGGGAGATTCCCTTGCCGCCATATCTGCACCGCGATGCCGAGCCCGACGACCGCGACCGTTATCAGACCGTCTTTGCCCGTTACGATGGCTCGGTGGCGGCACCCACGGCAGGCCTGCATTTCACCAAACCGCTCATCGAGGCCTTGCACGAAAAAGGTTTCATTTTCGATGAGGTGACGTTGCATGTCGGGGCTGGCACCTTCCGCCCTGTGGCCACTGAGACCATAGGTGAACATGCCATGCACTCGGAGACCATTATTGTCCGCAAGTCGTTGATTCAAAATTTGATAAAGCAAATCGGAAAACCTGTCGTTCCTGTGGGCACCACCAGCACCCGCACTTTGGAGAGCCTCTATTGGATTGGCGTGATGCTGAAAGAGCAAGGCTTGGAATTACGTCCATTACATGTGGAACAGTGGTTCCCATACGAAGAACATCATCAAATTTCATCGGCTGAGGCCTTGCAACACATCTTGGATTACCTTGAGAAACACGATTTGACCCGGCTTGAAGCCTCCACTGCCTTAATGATTGCCCCTTCTTATAAGATGCGCATTATCACAGGGTTGATTACCAATTTCCACCAACCTAAAAGCACTTTGCTATTGTTGGTCTCGGCCCTCATCGGTGAGCGTTGGAAAGACTGCTACCGCTTTGCTTTGGAGCATGGTTTCCGTTTCCTCAGCTATGGCGACAGTTGCCTGTTTTTGCCCAATTGAAGAAAAATCATCCTTACTCACCATTTTTGGAACAATAATTGTTAAGTAGTTGAGTTTGTAATAATAACTCAATAAAACTATTGTACAATGAAGAAATCCATTTTATTCGGTGCTTTGGCATTCTTTGCCATAAGCGCTATGAGCATTCAGGATGTGAATGCACAAAATGAAGTGAAAGTCAAGAAAGCGGAGACCACCGCAGTGAGTGAGGAGCAGGGAAAGCCATCAACCTCAACAGTTTCCCAAGTGCCTGTGAAACAGAAAAAAGACGACTGTTGCGCCGAAAAGAAAGAAGCAAAGGATTGCTGCGCTGAGAAAAAGGTTTCGGCTGACAAAAAGGATTCAAAAGAGTGCTGCGCTGAAAAAAAAGATGCTTGCGAGAAGAAGGTGAAAGCAGAACGCAAAGATGAAAAGAAAGCAAGTGCCGTAAAGCCGAGAGGAAAGAAGGCTGGTAAAGACAAGAAGGTAAAGCATGCGAAGGCGGATACGAAATAAGCTTTCGGTTTTGATGACAAATAGTAAGGAGGCTTCCGCATAGGAGGCCTCCTTATTGTTATTTTGGTCTTATTTCTTCCTTCCTGAGAGGAGCTCAGCGTAGTTCCTGAGATGGTTTTTCTTCTCTTCTGGCAGGCTAACAGCTTTGAGAGCGGCCAAAGCTTTTTGGTCGTATTTGGCAATGACTTGTTCGACGGCCTCTTTCACATGCAGGCGGTCGTAGATGGCCTGTACCTCTTCGATTTTTTCTTCCTCGTCGTGGTCGATGCGCAGTGTGAAGAGATGCGCAAGGCGTTTGCGGTCTTTTTCAGAAGCCAGTTCAAGGGCTTTCAGGTAGAGGTAAGTCTTCTTGTTTTCAGCGATGTCGCCGCCGTGGCGTTTGCCGAAGACTTCCACGTCGCTATATAGGTCAAGGATGTCGTCTTGCAGTTGGAAACTCATGCCCATATTGATGCCGAAGTCGTAGAGGTGCTGGATGTCGGAAGTTGTAGCGTCTCCCACGGTAGCTCCCATCTGAAGGGCAGTGGCCAAAAGGACGGCGGTCTTTAGCCTGATCATTTCCAAGTATTCGTCAATGGTCACGTCGCCTAAGGTCTCGAAGTTGAGGTCCATCTGTTGACCTTCACAAATCTCTATGGCTACCTTGCCAAGTTGTTGTGCAAGTTCGGAACCTTTTTTCGGCTTCAGTGCGAATTGGAAGGCTTTGGCTAACATGGCATCACCGGAGAGGATGGCGATGTCGGCGTTCCATTTCTGGTAAACAGTCGGCATGCCACGGCGCATGGGAGCCTTGTCCATGATGTCGTCGTGGATGAGGGTGAAGTTGTGGAAAGTCTCCAAAGCCAAAGCGGGCCAAAGGGCTTGTTGCTCGTCGCCGCCAAACATCTCGTTCGCTAAGAGACACAGCATGGGGCGGAGGCGTTTGCCGCTTTGCAGGATGGTGTAGGCTATGGGCTCGTATAACTCCTTCGGTTGCCCTTTGAAGTTGGTTTTCGCCAAGAAATCGGCGAAGTCTTGTTGCAGTTGCTTGATTGTTTCCATGAAATGCAGATTTGATGGCACAAAAGTAAAGTTTTTTGCCCAATCGCACAATTTTGGAGCGGATTTTGCGGTTTTTATTCCGTTTTATTTCAAAAGAAAATGCCATGAAATACCTCCGATTGATTCCCGTATTGTTGCTCGGCGCGATGCTGACGGCCTGCAACACAACCAAGAAACTCTATGAAGCCCAAGAGTATGACCAAGTGATTCAACGCGTTGCACCCGAAATCTGTGCTGGCGACCTGAACGCCAATCGTATCAACATGGTTGCGGCATCATACCATAAGGCCAACCAGGCCGACCACGAGCGCATCCAAGCCTTGAAAGCCACCGGCCAACCCGATGTGTGGCCCGAGATCTATCAGCGTTATTGCAGCATGAAAGGACGCAACGATGCCTTGGCTTGCTTCCCGACCCAAGTCAAAAACGGCATGAACTATGTAAAGCTCGACCTAGACGAGGATATGACTGTTGCCCGCAATCATGCTGAGGCTTTCTTGGTAGCGAAGGCGAATCAATTGCTTGCCACAGGGACGAAAGAAGATGGGCAAGAAGCAATGAAATATGTTGTGCAACTCGCGAGGACAAATAAGGATAATCCAAATATTTCGAGATTCGTCATGAGGTCTTCGCTTTGTTTTGGAGATGCTGTGTTTCTCGGTTTTGGCAATGCAAGCGATTTCACTTTGCCACGGGAATTTAAGGCGAATGTGCTTGCTTTTGATGCAGGTGAATTGCCAACCTATAATACTTTTCTTACCGAATGGGATCGAAAGCTTTTTATCATGTATTCAGTTGATGCTGTGGTAGATGAGGTGAAAATATCCCCAGTCCGACTTGATGAGGTGACCTTTAAGGAAACCAATAACGGAAAAACCGTTGATGTAACAGATCACTCTCAGAACAAGAGTGTTACTGTTAAGGGGCATATTGTTATGGATTGTGCGAGTCGCAGCTTTAGGAATGAAGACGAGTCAATGTATTCGGTACCCTTCGAAGTGACTTCCACTTTCAAGAATGATTACACCACCATCAAGGGTGACCGTGAGGCTTGCTCGGCAGAAACCTTGAGCCGCTTGAACACCCAGCCTGTGCCCGTCCCGACGGACGAAAGCCTGTTGATTGATGCCGCCAAGAAATTGAATGATTTGATAGCTACGGAGTTGAAGAAGTAGACTGCTCCTTCGTCAATCGTTTCACTACCGAATCCATTATCTTTTCCAGTAAAGCAGGCTGCTCGGTATAATATCGTATGTTTTGCCTGAAAATGCTATCCGTAATGCCATAATGCTCAAAGAGTTGGTCGTAGTATTCCTCTGACAGCTTGACATAGTCTTTGGGCTCGATTTTGGTGGAGTCGCTGAGCTCTCGTTCCCGCGTTTTTTGGTAGGTGATGTCGCCCTCGATGATTTGCACATCGGTCATAAGGTCAATCATTTCCTGTTCCGTGAGCAAACGATCGGGTATAAAACCTTTGTCCTTGTGACCACCGCATGCAGTCACAAGGACAAAGAGCAAGATTATCAATGAGAATCGTTTCATTTTCCAATTAGTTGCCGACATCCGATAGGAACTTGATGCGCATCAGTCGGACCTCATACTCGTCATATTCGTCTTCGCCAAGTTCGTTGAGGGCAGTCTGCACGTCGTCTGATTCGGCCTCGCGGAAGTATTCCAAAATGTCTTCCTGATGGTAGATGTCCACATTGTCTTCGATGTAATAGTTGATGTCCAAATGGGTTCCCGAGGAGACAATGCTCTCAATCTCAGAAAGCAGTTCGTCGAACTCCAAGCCCTTTCCATAGGCGATGTCTTCCAATGGAATTTTCTTGTCGATGTTCTGGATGATGCCGATTTTCAGCGCCGAGTTGTTGACCACCGACTTCACCACCATGTCGTTAGGACGGGTAATCTCGTTCTCTTCAACATACTCCTTGATGAGTTTGATGAAAGGCTCGCCAAACTTTTCAGCTTTACCTGCACCGACACCTGCAATCTGTGTCATCTCTTCTTTCGTGATGGGATACTGAATGGCCATGTCCTCCAGAGACGGGTCTTGGAAGATGACGAATGGCGGCAGTCCGTTTTGCTTGGCAATGGTCTTGCGCAAATCTTTCAGCAAGGCGAAGAGGGTCTTGTCGGCGCCGCCGTCTTTGTTGGCACCCATTGCGGCCATGGTCTCTGGGTCGTCGTCGTCGGAGTTCTCATAGTCGTGGTCTTTGACCAGCATAATGCTGTAAGGCTTCTTGATGAAGTTCTTGCCTTCTTTGGTGATTTTCAGGATGCCGTAGTTCTCAATGTCTTTCGACAGCAGCTTGTTGACCAAAGCCTGACGGATGACGGCGGTCCAATATTTGTCGTCGTGTTCGTCGCCTGCACCGAAGAACTCGTTGTTTTCCTGCTTGGCGGCCTTGATGTCGCCAGTGAGCTTGCCGGCAAGCAACTCGGCGATGTGTTTGGTCTTGAAGAGCTGTTTGGTGTCTTCCACGGCTTCGAGGACAAGCTTGAGGTCTTCCTTGCCGTCGAATTTCTCCTTGGGGAAACGACAGTTGTCACATGAGCCACAGTTTTCTTTGTTGTATTCCTCGCCGAAATAGTGGAGAAGGAGCTTGTGTCGGCAAACGGCTGATTCTGCGTATGTTACGGTTTCATTTAGCAGCTCGCGTGCGATTTCTTGTTCAGCCACGTTCTTGCCTTTGTTGAACTTCTCCAATTTGTGGATGTCCTCATAGTCGTAGAAGGCGATGCAGTTGCCTTCGCCACCGTCGCGACCGGCGCGCCCCGTCTCCTGATAGTAGCCTTCAAGGCTTTTTGGGATGTCGTGGTGGATGACAAAACGCACGTCAGGCTTGTCGATGCCCATGCCGAAAGCAATGGTGGCCACGATGACATCGACTTCTTCCATGAGGAACTTGTCTTGGTTCTCCTTACGGGTTTGGCTGTCGAGTCCAGCGTGGTAGGGTAGGGCGCGGATGCCGTTGACGACAAGCGTCTCTGCCAATTCCTCCACCTTCTTGCGGCTGAGGCAGTACACGATGCCCGACTTGCCCGGGTTCTGCTTGATGTATTTGATGATGTCTTTGATGACGTCTTTGGTCTTCGGACGTACCTCGTAATAAAGGTTGGGTCGGTCGAACGACGACTTAAATACCTTGGCATCCATGATGTCCAGATTCTTCATGATGTCGTTCTGCACCTTGACGGTTGCCGTAGCTGTCAGTGCGATGATGGGGAGGTTGTCGCCTATGGCGTTGATGATGGGGCGTAGGCGGCGATATTCAGGACGGAAGTCATGGCCCCATTCCGAGATGCAGTGTGCCTCGTCGACGGCTACAAACGAAATCTTAAGGCCACGAAGGAACTCGGCCGTCTCGTCTTTGGTGAGCGACTCGGGAGCCACATAGAGTAGCTTGGTCTTACCGCTCTTCAGGTCTTCCTTCACCTCAAGAAGCTCTGCTTTCGAGAGTGAAGAGTTCATTACATGGGCGATGCCAATGTCGGTGCCGAAGTTGCGGATCATGTCGACTTGGTTCTTCATCAAGGCAATGAGCGGAGAGACGACGATAGCCGTACCTTTCGACAATAATGCCGGTAGTTGGTAGCACAACGATTTGCCACCGCCCGTAGGCATCAATACGAAGGTGTTGTTGCCGCCAAGGATGCTTTTGATGATCTCCTCTTGGTTCCCCTTGAATTGGTCGAAACCGAAAACATTCTTCAGTAGCTTGTGTATCGCCTGATCTTCTTTTTTTGCCATAAGTTCCTCCTTTTGGTATATTCCAATTTTTTGTGTTATTTTGCAATCTCTTTCGAAAGAATGCGTTTTCACATAGGGACAGTTATTTCCCTTGATGCAAAGACAAAGTTATAGTTTTTATATCATTCGGAGCAAGAAAAAGCGAGAAAAAAATGAAAAAAAATGACGCAATTATAGAATTGGCTACTCAAATTATTGAAAATGAATCTGATGCAATCATTGGATTGAAACGTCAAATCAATGATGATTTTCGAGATACAGTGGATTTGATGCTTGAAAACAAAGGAAATCTGGTCTTTTCGGGCATCGGGAAGAGTGCCATCATAGCTCAAAAGATTGTGGCAACGATGAATTCGACGGGTTCTTCGGCCGTTTTCATGCATGCCGCTGATGCCATCCATGGCGATTTGGGCATCATCCGTGAGGGTGATATTGTGGTCATTTTGTCAAAAAGCGGGGAGACACCCGAGATCAAGATGCTGATTCCGCTCATCAAACTAAGAGGCAACAAAATTGTGGCCATGGTGGGCAATCCTCAGTCGTATCTGGCGCAACAGGCCGATCATGTGTTGGATGTGAGCGTCAGCGATGAGGCCATCCCCAACAGCCTTGCTCCGACCAGCAGCACCACGGCTCAGTTGGTGATGGGTGATGTGCTCGCATTAATATTAATGAGGTGTCGAGGTTTCTCCACTGATGATTTTGCCAAGCTTCATCCAGGCGGTGCCTTGGGTAAGCAGCTCTATCTCCGCGTGAGGGACTTGTATGTCAAAAACGAACGTCCTGAGGTGGGTCCCGATGACAATTTGACCCGTGTTATCATCGAAATGACCCACAAACGCTTGGGCGCTACAGTGGTGTGCGATGGTGAACAAGTGTTGGGTATCATCACCGATGGCGACCTGCGCCGTATGCTAATGAATTGCCCTGATATCGAGCATGTGAAGGCAAGCCAAATCATGACCTCTGACCCAAAGACTATTGAGGAAGACGCTTTAGTTGTCGACGCATTGCATAAGATGCGACACAACAGCATCACGCAATTGCCTGTGATTCGTGACGGCAAATATTTGGGTATCATTCATTTGCATGATATTTTAAAGGAAGGAATCTTTTAACTTTTAACCATCAACTTTCAACTATGAAATTAAGGACGGAACATTTGGTGAAGAAATACGGGCAGCGCACCGTTGTCAATGATGTCGACATCGAGGTTGAGCAAGGACAGATTGTTGGCTTGCTGGGCCCTAACGGAGCGGGTAAGACGACCACTTTTTACATGGTGGTGGGACTTATAAAACCTTATTCTGGCAAGGTTTTCCTTGATGAAAAAGACATTTCGGGCCTTCCTATGTACAAGAGGGCGCAGGAAGGCATTGGCTATCTTGCCCAGGAAGCCTCGGTGTATCGCCAGATGAGTGTGGAAGATAACATTATTTCTGGGATGCAGTTCAAGAAAGGCTTGACGAAGGAGATGCAAAACAAGAAGTTGGAGGAGCTCTTGGATGAGTTTGGGTTGCAGCATGTGCGTAAGAATAACGGCATCCAATTGTCAGGTGGTGAGCGGCGTCGTACCGAAATTGCAAGGGCTTTGGCGGTCGATCCCAGCTTTATTTTGTTGGATGAGCCTTTTGCGGGTGTCGACCCTATCGCTGTCGAAGACATCCAGCGTATTATCTTTAAATTGAAGAGAAAAAACATCGGAGTGCTTATCACCGACCATAATGTGCATGAGACATTAAGCATCACAGACCGTGCCTATCTGCTCTTTGATGGTAAAGTGCTGATGTCGGGTTCGCCCGAGCAGCTGGCTGCCGACGAACACGTCCGCGAAGTCTATCTTGGACATAATTTCATTTTACACAAGAAGGAGATGTGAGGATTAGGCAAGTGTTGAAAAAATAAGAGTTTCGCTTGATAAACTACTCTGTCTTCTCTGCAAAGAAAAGCGACAGCAAAACATAGAACATCATCACGAAGGGTAAAGAAATCCATTTGAAAATCACAAAACTGGTGATGGTGACAAGCAGGAAAATCCATCTCACCTCGTTGCCATTCCATTTCGCTGACTTCATCTTGAAAGAGAAGAAACGCAGGCGGCTTACCATCATGAATGAAAAGATGAGCGTGATGCCGAGGCAGGCCCAATAGCTTAAGACTCCGTCTTTGAGATGGTGGACTTGGCTGAGTGCCAAGGGCAAGGAAGCGATGAAGATGGCCATGCCAGGAGCGGGAATACCGCGGAAAGTGGTCTTTTGTGTGCTGTCAATGTTGAATTTAGCCAAACGGATGGCCGAAAACACTGGCAACAGAAATGCCAAGCAAGGTAACACATTGATGCCCACGATGCACCATTGCGGCAAATCGAATGAGCGGCTCATCAGCCAATACATGATGAATCCCGGTGCCACTCCGAAAGAGACCACATCTGACAAGGAGTCCAAGTCGGCGCCGATGGGGGAGTGGGCATGGAGCAGCCGAGCGGCAAAACCGTCCAAGAAGTCGAAAAGCCCGGCCACGAAAATCATGATGGCAGCCTTGACAGGCATGTTATGGGTGAGAAACAAGATGGAGAGGCATCCCGAAACGAGGTTGCCACAGGTGATGGCATTGGGTATGTGTTGCTTGATGGACATGAGGTTACAGTTTTATTGCCACAAAGGTAGTTATTTTTTCTGAACGCTCCGATTGCTTGCAAGAAAAGCATTATTTTTGCAAGAATTTTGATTTTATCATGCAACATCAGTTTTATTCTTTACAGGAAGTTTCGGAAATCGTCAACGGAAAACTGGTTGGCGAGGCTCAGGATTGGAACATCAGCGACTTGCTCATCGACAGCCGTCATCTGGTGGACCCGCATCAGGCCTTGTTTTTCGCTTTGAAAAGTGCGCGCAACGATGGACACAAATACATTGCTGAGCTTTATGATAAGGGCGTGCGGGCTTTCGTGGTGAACAAACTGCCTGAAATCGCTTGTCCCGAGGCCGTTTTTATTGTCGTTCCCGATACACTCAAGGCTTTGCAGTCGCTCGCTGCCTATCATCGTCGTCAGTTTGACATCCCTGTCATCGGCATTACAGGCAGCAATGGCAAGACCATCGTCAAGGAATGGCTTTACCAAATGCTCAGCCCTGACTACAACATCGTTCGCAGCCCTAAGAGCTACAACTCGCAGGTGGGTGTGCCGCTCTCCGTTTGGCAGATGAACCAAGCCAACACGTTGGGTATTTTCGAGGCTGGGATTTCCGAGCCTGACGAGATGATGAGCCTTCAGGACATTATCCGTCCGACCATCGGGGTGTTTACCAACATCGGTCAGGCTCACGATGAGAATTTCATTAACCGAGTGCAGAAAGCGGGCGAGAAGCTGAACCTGTTTACCAAAACCAAACAGTTGGTGTATTGTATGGATTATTCTGACATACAACAGGTTGTCATTCGGTCGGGGATGGCTTCAAAGGTAAAACTCTTCACTTGGAGTCGTAAGTTCGAGGAGGCCGACTTGTTTGTCAGCGAAATAACGAAAAGCGAGAAAACTGCGACGATTGTTTGCACATATCATGGAGAGAATCTGTCGTTTACGATTCCTTTCGCCGACAAAGCTTCCGTCGAAAATGCCATCCACTGCATTGCCGTTGGATTGCTTATGCAACTGAAGCCGGAGGTCATCGCAGAGAGAATCAAGTCTCTGGTTTCCATCGCTATGCGTCTTGAAATCAAGGCTGGCATCAACAACTGCACCATCATCAACGATTACTACAACTCCGACATCAACTCCTTGGCCATCGCTTTGGACGTGATGCGTCATCAGCACCAACACCGCCATCATACTGTCATCTTGTCCGACATCCTACAAAGTGGTCGCAATGAAATGGATCTGTATGCAGAGATTGCACAACTGCTTAAGAATAAAGGTGTTGATATGTTGATTGGCATCGGTGAGGCGCTTACGCGTCAAGCCAGCAAGTTCGAGATGGAGACTTATTTTTATAAGAATGTGCCAGATTTCTTGGCGCAGTTCCCCTTCTCGAAGTTCAACAACCAAACCATCCTGCTGAAAGGCGCGCGTGCCTTTGAGTTTGAACAGATTGGCATGGAGTTGCAAGAGAAGGCACACGAAACCGTATTGGAAATCAACTTCAACCATTTGGTCAGCAACCTCAACTATTTCCGCTCTAAGATTAAGTCCGAGACCAAACTTATGGTGATGGTGAAAGCTTTTGGCTATGGCAGCGGCAACTTGGAGGTTTCCAATATCTTGCAATTCCATAATGTTGATTATCTGACGGTTGCTTTTGCCGATGAGGGCGTGGAGTTGCGCCGTGCGGGCATCAATTTACCCATCATGGTGATGAGTCCAGAGGTGAACAGCTACGACAATATCATCAAATATCATCTTGAGCCCGAGGTGTTCAGTTTCCGTAATTTGGAGTTCATCGAGAAGGCGATGGAGAACATGGCCTTGCCCGAGGCGCATCCTTTGAATGTCCACATCAAACTCGACACGGGCATGCACCGTTTGGGCTTCTCCAACGTCGAGTTACCTGAACTGATAAGTCGTATTAAAGCCAATCCCATGATGCATGTGAGGAGTGTGTTCTCGCATTTGGCCACTGCCGACAACCCGGCCGAGGATGATTTCACCTTGAGTCAAATCCATAACTTCGAGGAGGGTAGCCGTTTGATTGTGGAGGCTTTTCCTAATGCTTTACGACATATCTTGAACACGGCAGGTATCACGCGTTTTCCGCAATACCAGTTCGACATGGTGCGTTTGGGTATCGGTTTGTATGGTGTGCCCACCTGTGAGGCCGACAGAGGCATGTTGCAGACGGTGGTTTCGCTCAAGACGACCATCAACCAGATTAAGCATATCCCCGCAGGCGACAGCATTGGATACAACCGTCATGGTCGCGCTGAGCACGACATGCGCATCGGTATTGTGCCCATCGGCTATGCCGACGGCCTTTCACGTTTGTTGGGCAATGGCAACGGCACCTTCTACGTCCATGACATGCCCGTGAAGATTGTAGGCGACATTTGCATGGACATGTGCATGCTCGACTTGACTGATGTGGAAGCCAAAGAGGGTGATACCGTGGTTATCTTCGATGCCGAGCACGATATCAACGACATCGCTAAGGCTTGTCAGACGATTCCTTACGAAGTAATGACACGTGTCTCGCAACGCGTGAAGCGGGTTTACTATCAGGAGTAAACGTAATAATTCAACATCGAAAGAAACGAAAAAACCGAAAAGACATCTTTTTGAGTCCTTTCGGTTTTTTTGATGATTGTCATTTTTGGGCGGTCCTTCGACCCTTCGATGGGCCTCAGGGACCGCAGGCTTAGGGACCTTAACTCTTAACCGTTCAACGCCTCAGCGCCGCCCACGATATCAATCAGTTCGTTGGTGATGACGTTTTGGCGGGCTTTGTTGTATTGGATCTTCAGCTCTTGTGACAGTTGGTCGGCATTGTCGCTGGCGATGTGCATGGCGGTCATGCGGGCACCATGTTCTGCCGTTAACGTGTCGAGCATGACGGAGTAGAAGTTGGTGCGAATGACTTTTGGAATCAAGTCGTTGACGAAGGTCTCCTTGTCGGGTTCCACGATGTAATCCAACGTAGTGCCGTTGCTTTGTGTCACGGTTTTCAGCGGTAGCATCACCTCGCGACTGGGCACTTGCACGCCAGCGTTCTTGAAGTGGTTGAACACCAACTCCACACGGTCTACCTTCTTGCTGAGGAACAGATCGACCATCATATCGCTAATCTCCATAGCCAAATCATACGACATGCTTTCGGCCAAAGGTGCAAACTGTTTCTCCACCTTGATGCCGAACTTCTTGGTGTAGTCGCTGATTTTCTTGCCGACGAGGAATACCATAATATTCTCTGCACCCAATTTCTCGGCATATTCGTCGTAGACCTGTTTGAAGAGCTTGCAGATGCTGGAGTTGTAAACCCCACATAGACCGCTGCTCGACGAGAAGGCCATCAGTGCGACTTTCTTCACTTCGCGGTGCTCTGCCAACGGGATGCTGACCTCACCTTCGAGGGAGCCGAGGTAATTGGAAAGGGCCTCGCTCAACTTGTTTTTGTAAGGCAAAAACCGCGTTGTGATGCCTTCGGTCTTCTTCAACTTGGCTGCCGAAACCATCTTCATCGCACTCGTGATTTTCTGTGTCGAGGCGACAGAGACGATTCTAGCCCGTATTTCTTTTAGTGATGCCATTCTTTTTAAATTATGAATTATGAATTAAGAATGATGAATGAAAGGTGAAACCCAGCAACGCATTGCGCAATTTTGCATTCTGCATTCTACATTCTGCATTCAGCATTCAGCATTATCCATTAAAGTGTTCACTCAAATTCAAAGCTTCCTCTTTGAGCACCGCCTTGATGTCATCATCGATCTTGCCGGCTTTCAGCTGATTCATCACGTCCTTATGTTTCACCTCCATGATGTCGAGGAACTGTTTCTCAAATTCCAGCACCTTGTTCTCAGGTACTTTGCTCAACAGACCGTTGGTGCCGCAGAAGATAATGGCCACCTGTTTCTCGACGGGCATGGGCGCATATTGTGGCTGTTTCAGCAGCTCCACATTCTTGCGTCCCTTGTCCAAGATAGCTAAGGTGGCAGCATCGAGTTCAGCGCCGAACTTTGAGAAGGCTTCCATCTCACGGAATTGGGCTTGGTCGAGTTTTAGGGTACCAGCCACCTTCTTCATCGACTTGATTTGGGCATTACCACCCACACGCGACACCGAGATACCGACGTTGATAGCGGGACGAATACCGGCATTGAACAGACTGGTTTCCAAGAAGATTTGTCCATCGGTGATGGAGATGACGTTGGTCGGGATATAAGCCGACACGTCGCCTGCCTGTGTTTCGATGATGGGCAATGCCGTGATGCTGCCGCCACCTTTCACGATATCCTTGATGCTGTCGGGCAGGTCGTTCATCTGGCGAGCCACATCGTCATTCTTGATGATCTTGGCGGCACGTTCCAAAAGACGGCTGTGGAGGTAGAAGATGTCGCCAGGATAGGCTTCACGTCCCGGGGGACGGCGCAGAATCAGGGACACTTCACGGTAAGCCACAGCTTGTTTCGAGAGGTCGTCGTAGATGATAAGTGCGTGACGGCCCGTGTCGCGGAAATACTCGGCGATGGCGCAGCCAGCGTATGGGGCGTAGAACTGCATGGCGGCAGGGTCGGAGGCGGTGGCACTGACCACGATGGTGTAGTCCATGGCGCCATATTGCTCCAAGGTCTTCACAAGGTTGGCCACAGTGGAGCCTTTCTGACCTACAGCGACATAGATACAGTACACCGGGTCGCCGTTCTTGAAGTTCTCCTTTTGGTTGATGATGGTATCGATGGCGATGGCAGTCTTACCCGTCTGACGGTCGCCGATGATGAGCTCACGTTGGCCGCGGCCGATGGGAATCATGGCGTCGACGGCCTTAAGACCTGTTTGCAACGGTTGGTTCACGGGTTGGCGGAAGATGACTCCAGGAGCCTTGCGTTCCAAAGGCATCACGTAGGTCTTGCCTTGGATGGGTCCCTTGCCGTCGATAGGTTGGCCGAGACCGTTGACAACACGCCCCAGCATTCCTTCACCGGCAAGGACGCTGGCGATGCGCTGGGTGCGCTTCACCGTCTCGCCTTCCTTGATACCCTCGGTGGGACCGAGCAGCACCACACCGACGTTGTCTTCCTCAAGGTTGAGCACCACGCCCATGGTACCGTTCTCGAACTCGACGAGCTCGTTCGACTGCACCTTGTCGAGGCCGTAGACGTGCGCCACGCCGTCGCTCACTTGCAGCACCTTGCCAATCTCCTCGAACTGAACCTTGTTGCTCATGTTCTGGAGCTGCATCTGCAGGATGCTTGATATTTCACTTGGTTTGATGTTTGCCATTTATGTTGAATTGTTGATTGTTTAATCGTTTAATTGTTGGGCTGTTAGCTTTTAGCTATTAGCTTGTCAGCAACTACGCTAACAGCTAAGAGCTTTTCAGCTTGTTTTTCAGCGCGTTAAGCTGTCCAGCCACGCTGGCGTCCATTCTCGTGTTCTCGATGTCGAGGATGAAGCCGCCGATGAGGCTCGGGTCGATTTTGACTTCCATCTCAGCATCGGCATCGAAGGTCTTTTTAATGAAGGCCTTGATTTTTTCGTACGAGGACTCCGACAGTTCGGTGGCGGTGGTGACGTGTGTGCTCAAGATGCTGTGCTTCTCGCGGTACATCTCCATGTATTTCATGGCGATGAAGAACATTTTGTCCTCGCGTTTCTGGTCAACCACGAAGGCGATGTACTGCTTCAACGTGTCGTGCAGCGGTTCTCCCATGGCCATTTCCATCAGTTTCACCTTCTCTTCTTGTGCCACGATGGGGTCGGCCAGCACCTCGTTGAACTGGGCGATGGCCAAGAGGTAGTTGTGGGCAAAGCGTGTCAAGCCGTCGTAAACGGCTTCTTCACAATGCTGTTCCTGAGCCAATTGGAACAAAGCCCGTGCGTATCTTACCGATATCCTTCCGTTATCCATAGCTTAGGCCTGAATCTGGGTTGGGTTGTTCTTGAGCAGTTGCTCGATATAGTCATTTTGTGCCTTTTTGTCGCTCAGTTCGCGTTGCAAGAGCTTTTCGGCGATGTCGACGCTGAGGGCGATGACTTCGTTTTTAATCTGAGCCATGGCTTCGGCTTGTTCCTTCTCAATCTTCAGGCGAGCGTCGGCCACAATCTTTTCGGCTTCTTGCCTTGCCTGCGTCTTCGCCTCTTCGATGAGTTGGGTCTTCAGGTCCTGGCTCTCCTTCATGATTTTGATTTGCTCGGCCTGTGCTGCCGCCATGGTCTCTTGCCGTTTCTGCTCGATGCCGGCAAGGGCTTTGTTGGCTTCATCAGCGGCCAACAGCGATTCGGAGATATGGGCGTTGCGTTGCTCGACGGCCCCCATGATCATCGGCCATCCCGCCTTCGCCAAGATGACAAAGACGATGAGGAAGGCGATGAGCATCCATATCACTAGTCCACTTTCGGGAAGAAATAAATCCATCTTTTATTTGTTTAATCGTTGATTGTTTAATCGTTGATTGTTGACGCGTGACTTCGGGACTCCGGGACTTGGGGACGTTTTCTCGTCCCGCAGTCTCGTAGTCCCGTAGTCTCTTGTCTTTGATTAGCCGAGGACGGCCAACACGCAGACGACGATGGCGAACAGGGTTGCACCTTCGACGAGAGCGCCAGCGATGATCATACCGGATTGGATTTTACTGGCGGCTTCGGGCTGACGGGCCATGGCTTCCATGGCTGACTGACCGATTCTACCAATGCCGATTGCGGCACCGATCACTGCGACAGCAGCTGCAATAGCGGCCAGACCTGGCACGTACGATACAGCTTCAAGGATGGTTGATAATAACATGATTTTTAAAGTTTAAGTGTTTATTTGTTTGATTTAAAGATTTAATATTCAAAATTCAAAATTCATCATTCTGCATTCATCATTCATCATTCTGCATTCCTCATTCGTGTTCCGGTTCGTGTTGTGCCATTCCAATAAATAAGGATGACAATATGGTGAAGACGTAGGCCTGGATGTAGGCAACCAGCAGCTCCAGCGCCGTCATGAAGATGGTCATGAAGATGGAGACGATACTCATCACGCCGCCCATGCCCGCTCCGTACATGCCACCGATGATGAAGATGAGCGCCATCAGCACCATGATGACGATGTGGCCAGCGAGAATGTTGGCGAACAAACGGACCATGAGTGCGAAGGGCTTGGTGATGGTGGAGATGAGCTCGATGATGGGCATCAGCGGGAAGGCCTTCAGGAAGATAGGTACATCGGGCCAAAGGATGTCTTTCCAATAATGCTTGTTGCCGAACACATTCACGAAGAAGTAGGTCAGCAGGGCAAGCACCACGGTGATGCTCAGGTTGCCCGTCACGTTGGCGCCGAAGGGGAAGAACGGAATCAAACCAAACAGGTTGGCGAAGAAGATGAAGAAGAACACCGTCAGAAGATAAGGTGCGAATTTCTTCACTTTCTTATCGGGGATGTTGGGCCGGATAATGCCGTCCAACACGGTATAGGTGAGCCATTCCACCAGACCTTGGTACTTGGTAGGCTTTGCCATTGGGTCTTTCTTGTACTTGTGCGCGGCTGGCAGGAAGAAAGCCAACAGAAAGATGACGACGAGGAAGATGCCGAAGGCGTTCTTGGTGAAGGAGATGTCGAAGGGGCGAGAGAGGCTGCCGTCGGCTTTCAATTCGACCAGCTTGCCCGGGTATTTGTCGGCATTGATAGGCGAAATGTAGAAGTTGGCGCCGTTGTGGTTGAAGGTCTCGCCCACCTTCAGCTCGCAGACATGCTTCGAGGAGAAGCAGTGCCAACTGCCACCGTCCTTGCACTTGACGATGACGGGTAGCCACACGCAGACGGGGTGCTCATGGATTTCCGTGATATGGAAGCAATAGCTGTCGCCCGTGTGGCCAAAGATGAACGATTTGGCGTCGAACTTCTCCTTCGCAGGCTCTTCGGCTTCCTGCGCGATGCTTCGGCTTGGTGTGAGCGTCAGCAGCGCGAGGAAAAGGATTAGGATACTATGTTTCAAAACATTTCTCATGCTTTGTCTTCTTTGTTCAGATTCTTGATATAATGGTTGTAGACCCAGGTTTCCGTTACCAGCGCAATGAGGTAGGTGGAGGCTGTGATAATGACAAAAACCTTGCTGCTTTCCTTGACGAAGAGGATGTAAAGGACCAAAATGGCAATGGTGAGCACCAGCTTGATGCCTTTGTAGACCAGCAGCCAGGTGAGCTTGTTTGGGTGCTCGTCCACATTCTTCTTCATCAGGTGGCAATAGAAGGCACCCAAGATCATGAAGAGGTTGGGTCCTGTGATCATCCAGTTGTTCCACCAAGGCTTGTCGGCGAAGAAACAGAGCAGGATGCCGTCGAGCACGAGGCAGAGCAGCAAGAAGACCGCAAGGTATTTTGTCAATACATCCTTTTTCATAACTCTACGCAGATGGTCAGGTGGTTGTCGTGGTTCTCGGTGAAGCCGCCCTTGATGGCAAACTCTTGATGCTCTCCTTTGGCATCGGTGAGGCTGACTTTGCCGGCCTCAAGGATAGCGACGATGGCGGCATGGTGCTCAAGCAGGGTGAAAGGTCCCATCTTGCTCGGCACGGTGACGGAACTGGCCTCGCCTTCAAACAAGGTATCGCTCGGTGATATGATTTCTACTTTCATTTCACCTTAATTAAATAGCGTTGGCATTTTTCAGCAGTTCTTCGCCCTTGGCGATGGCATCGTCGATGGTGCCCACCAGGTTGAAGGCGGCCTCAGGATATTGGTCGACCTCGCCGTCCATGATCATGTTGAAGCCTTTGATGGTCTCCTCAATAGGCACCATCACGCCCTTCAGGCCGGTGAATTGTTCGGCGACGTGGAAAGGCTGCGACAGGAAACGTTGCACACGACGAGCGCGGTGGACGACAATCTTGTCCTCTTCCGAGAGCTCCTCCATGCCGAGGATGGCGATGATGTCCTGCAGTTCCTTGTTGCGTTGCAGCAACTGGATGACGCGCTGCGCGGTGTTGTAGTGCTTCTCACCGATGATGTTCGGGTCGAGGATGCGCGAGGTGGAGTCGAGCGGGTCAACGGCAGGGTAGATACCCAACTCGGCAATCTTACGGCTCAATACGGTGGTGGCATCCAAGTGCGAGAAGGTGGTGGCTGGTGCAGGGTCGGTCAAGTCGTCGGCAGGGACGTAGATGGCCTGCACTGAGGTGATGGACCCGTTCTTGGTCGAAGTGATACGCTCCTGCATCTGACCCATCTCCGTGGCCAAGGTGGGTTGATAACCCACAGCCGAAGGCATACGGCCCAACAGAGCCGAAACCTCAGAACCTGCCTGTGTGAAACGGAAGATGTTGTCGATGAAGAGCAGGATGTCGCTCACGCCATCGCCTTGGTTGTCACGGAACGACTCGGCCACGGTCAAGCCCGACAGGGCCACGCTCACACGTGCCCCAGGCGGCTCGTTCATCTGGCCGAACACCAGAGTGGCCTGTGAGGTAGCGAGGGCTTTCTTGTCGATCTTCGAGAGGTCCCAGTCGCCTTCTTCCATGGCCTTGACGAATTCGTCGCCATATTTGATGATGCCTGACTCGATCATCTCACGGAGCAAGTCGTTACCCTCACGGGTACGTTCGCCCACGCCAGTGAACACCGAGTAGCCGTTATATCCTTTTGCGATATTGTTGATGAGCTCCATGATGAGCACCGTCTTGCCCACGCCTGCGCCGCCAAAGAGGCCGATCTTACCGCCTTTCAGGTAGGGCTCCAGCAGGTCGATGACCTTGATGCCGGTGAAAAGCACCTCTTTCGAGGTGGCCAAGTCTTCAAACTTGGGCGGTTCACGGTGGATAGGGTATTCCGTCGAGCGGTCGAGGTTGCCGATGCCGTCGATGGCGTCGCCCGTCACGTTGAGCAAACGGCCTTTGATTTGACCCCCGATGGGGATGGAGATAGGTTTGCCCAATAGATTGACCTCCATGCCGCGCATAAGGCCGTCGGTGGAGTCCATGGCGATGGTGCGCACCGAGTCCTCACCGCTGTGCTGCTGGCATTCCAAAACCACGCGTTTGCCGTTGGGCCTGACAACCTCAAGGGCATCGTGGATTTTCGGGAGGTCGGCTTCGCCGTTCTCAAAGTAGACGTCAATCACGGGGCCGATAATCTGTGTGATAGTTCCTTTTGACATGTTGTATCTGTGTTGTTTTTATTTCTTGAAAATCAAACGGCAAATTTATCAAATATTATTTTCCGTTTCGCAGAATTTGATAAAAAAGGAAAAAAAAGTCCCGAAAAGGTATTTCGATTCTTTGACATCAGTTTTTTTTGGGGTTTCTCTTTTTTTTCAAGAAGGGATTCCCTAATTTTGCCCCCTGATTTCAAAAGCAAAAACTAAACAAAGCAACACATATAAATTTATGCAAGACAAACTGCAAGAATTGACCGACAAGCTCTATAAGGAAGGCTTGTCGAAGGGAAAACATGACGGTGAGGAACTCGTGCAAAAGGCCCAGGCTGAGGCCGACCGCATCGTGGCCTATGCTAAAGTGCAAGCCGATCACATCATCGCCCAAGCCAACAAAGAGGCTGAGGAACTGAAGACTAAGGTGACTGCCGATGTGAAAATGGCCGCCACGCAGAGCATCGCCGTGACGAAACAGGAAATCGAAAAGATGCTGGTGACCAAGGCCGCCACTGAAGGCGTAAAAGCCAATATGAGCAATGCCGCTTTCGTCAAGGAGCTGATTGCCAGTGTTGTGAAAGCTTTTAACCCGCAGAATGCATCGCCTGTCGACCTTGACCTAATCCTCCCTGAAGCCTTGAAGGCCGAGGTGGAGCCTTTCGTGAAGAACGAAATCGCCAAGCAATTCAAGGGCGAGGTAAAGGTGGACTACTCCAAGAAGATGAACGGCGGCTTCAAGGTTTCGCCCAAGGAAGGCGGCTACATGTTGCAGTTCACCGATGAGGAGTTCACACAACTTATCGCCAACTACCTGCGTCCCGCCACCAAGAAAATCCTCTTCGGCTGATGGATAACTATGTCTATATCGTGGCCGGCTTGCCGGAACTAACCTCGGGCTTTGAGAACACGGGCTTCAATTATGCCGCTGTCAAGGAGTCCATCATGGAGCTGCTTTCCGAGAAAGACCAACAACTGGTCGAACTCATGGAGGAAGGCTTCAACGAGGATACACTCAATGCCGAGTTTTATGACAAAGCCGCCAAGAGCAAGAACCGTTTCATCCGTGAGTACTTCGACTTCGATGGTCGTCTGCGCAACATGAAGGTGAACTACTTGGCCAAACGCCTTGGCAAGAAAGGGGAGGACTATGTAGTGGAGCTGCCCGAGGCCGATTTTGAGGAAGCCAAGCAGATCGAGGAAATCCTTGCCGATGCCGACTTCGTGGAACGCGAGCAAAAGATGGACGAACTGAAATGGGAAAAAGCCTCTGATATCGCCCGCATGGACTACTTCAACATGAACGCCATCCTTGCCTTTATGGTGAAAGCGAAAACCGTCCAACGTTGGGCTGAGCTTGACGCTGCCAAGGGACAGGAGATGTTCAAGAAACTGGTTCAGGAGATTAGAGGCACGAGTGCGAATCTGGATTTAAGTGGAGGAGGAAAATTGTAACTTCTAAAGGTTATAAACAATAAATTAAGCTTTCAGAGGTTATAAATGGAAAGATATAAGTTCTGAGCCTTATAAATGGCAAATATAAGTTCTGAGCCTTATAAAACGATAAAAGTAAATATGGTAAGGGCAACTATTTCGGCTGACATTATTTCTTCCACATCGTTAAGCGTGGAGGAATTGACACTTTTGCAATCGGAGATACACAGTTTCCTTGATGAACTCTCGGAAAAGTCGCAAGAAAATGACTGGGGGCGGTTGTTTAAGGGTGATTCGGTGGAGATTTTCTTGCATGACCCGCATGAAGCACTTAGGGTTGCCTTACTGTTGAAGACTTTGGTGAAGAAAACTTTTGCGTGGGGAAAAGAAAACAATGCTCGGCGAGAATTGTTTAGAAAGTATGGCATCCGATTGGCGATCGGCATTGGTGAGATGCGTATTGCTGACCAAAAACAAGATATTTTGGATGGAGAAGCTATATATAATTCAGGAAGATTGTTGGAAAAGGCATCTAAAGAGAAACTGTCAATCAAACGTAGTATGTTTTTTGCTTGCCCAAATCCGTTGTTGACAGAATATGTGGATGTAATGGTGGGTTTGCTTGATACGCTGTTGAGAAATGCAACTTCGCGCCAAAATGAGATCCTATATTATAGGCTGTTAGGAAAGAATGAAAAAGAGATAGCAGGGATGTTAGACATAAAACAATCTGCTGTAAATCAACGAAGCAACTCGGCAGGATGGAAAGCTGTAGAATCGGCTCTCAATTATTATGAAAAACTGAACTTCGAACAATGATGTGCAAACTCCTCATATTGCAACTCTTGGCGCACTTGGTCAGCGACTTCTACTTGCAGACGGAAAAATCCTGCAAGAGCAAGGCCGACAATGCGTTCAAGTCGAGGCATTTGTACATTCATGCACTGATTACCTTTGCCTGTGCTTGGCTGTTCTCGCTGAATGTGGGCTATTGGTGGGCTGCTTTGCTGATTGCGGTATTGCATCTTGTCATAGATGGCTTGAAATCGGTTTGCAAGAACTTGAAAGGCGCATTCTTTATTGACCAGTTGCTGCATTTGGCGGTCATTGTTGCGGCGGTAATGCTATTTAATAAGGTAAGTACGATTGCGTTGCCAACATGGTTGCCTGAAACGAAGGTGCTGATGTGGATTGTAGCATTCGTGTTTTGCCTGCGTCCAGCCAACTTCTTCATCCAGAACATCTTCAAGGATGCGAAAATCTCCATTCCCGACGGCGGCAAAGAAGATAATTTGCCTAATGCTGGTCATGTCATCGGCAATGTTGAAAGAATGCTTACACTGGTTTTTGTCATGTTGGGGCAATATGAGGCCATCGGTTTTCTGTTGGCTGCCAAGTCGCTGCTGAGATTTAGGGAAACAGATACTGTGAAGTCGGAATACGTTCTGGTCGGCACTTTGTTGAGTTTTGGCATCGCGATTTTGTTGGGTGTCGCCGTGAAATTAGTAATTGAATCGAATGTATTAAGTCGAACCATAAAATCTTAAATATTGAATTTTGAATATTGAATCTTAAATTATGAATACTAAAGGAAAAGTTACAGGAATCATTGCAAACCTCGTCACTGTGGAGGTGGACGGCCCTGTGGCACAGAATGAGATCTGCTTCATCGACCTCGACGGCGTCGAGCTGATGGCAGAGGTCATCAAGGTGAACGGGAACAAGGCCTC
>JAFWRA010000207.1 GCA_017508895.1 Bacteroidales bacterium | reverse complement strand
CATCGATGCCGTCATCAAGGCATCGCGCGAAAACAGAAAGATAGTGGCGTTGATTGACGAGCCGGCCCGCACCACCAATCCCACCGAGGGCACTGCCTTGGTGTCGGCCTTGGTGAAGGTGTTGAGAGGCGACAATGTGAGCCTCGTCATGACCACGCATTACGATATAGAGCCGACCGATGCCCGTTGCCTCCGTGTGAAGGGCTTCGAGAACGGTACGATGAACTACGAACTCGTCGAGGTTCAAGACGGCGAAGTGCCGCACGAGGCGCTGAATATCGCCGAGAGTTTGGGGATTGATAAGGAATGGATTGAGACGGCGAGAGCGTTTTTAATTATGGCGAATTCGCCACAATTAAAAACCCCCTCGAATTCGAGGGGGTTTAGCAGGGGATCGAATTCGACCCCCTCGGAAAAGGAGAAAGGAGTGGGAAATGATTAAATGGTTGAATTATAGCGGATTGGAATTGCGTCCGCGGTGCGGACGCAATTGGGAACGCAGTGCGTTCACAATTAGAACGATTCTTAATTATACCGAATTCGGTATAATTAGAAAACAATCGGTTTTAATTATGGCGATTTCGCCACAATTAAACCTATCGAATTCGATAGGTTTAGGTTTAAAGTGGTCAAAATTGACCACTTTAGAAAAAGGAGGAGGGAAATAATGGCAAAGATATTTGTTCAAAATACGGAAATACGTGTTGTTAACGTCAATGGACAGGATTTCATTTCTTTGACAGATATTGCAAATGTCAAAGAGAGTGGGAGTAGGGCGGCTGACGTAATCAAGAATTGGATTAGGAATAGATACACAATCGAATTTCTTGGTACATGGGAAATGATCCATAATCCGAATTTTAAAGTGGTCGAATTTGACCACTTTAGAAAACAGGCAGGTTTGCCAAGTTTTGTAATGAGTGTATCTGAATGGATTCAAAACACAAATGCAAGTGGTATTATTGTCAAACAAGGGAAATACGGCGGTACTTATGCCTTCCGAGATATAGCATTTGAATTTTGTTCCGCCATTAGCGTTGCTTTCAAACTCTATCTTATTGAGGAATTCCAACGCCTAAAAGAAGAAGAACAAAAGCAACTCGGTTGGTCGGTGAAGAGGGAATTGGCGAAGATAAACTACCATATCCACACGGATGCCATAAAAGAGAATCTTGTTCCAGAAGAGATTGACCGTTACCATGCCTCTTTGATTTACGCCAACGAAGCCGATGTGCTGAATGTGGCTTTGTTTGGTGTTACGGCGAAGGAATGGCGCGATACCAACCCCGACTTGAAGGGCAACATCCGTGACTATGCGAACATCAACCAACTGATTTGCCTCTCGAATATGGAAAACCTCAATGCGGTCTTTATTAATAAAGGTATACCGCAACGCGACAGACTGCTTGAACTGAACAAAATCGCCATCCAGCAGATGAAGGTGCTGGAGGGCGTGGAAGAAAGGAGAATGCTGAAATAATAGCTAACAATTTGAATAATAATAGATTAAATATAATAGTGTCAACAACAAAAAAGTAAAAATCATGAAGAAACATTTAGTATTATTGCTTGCACTGGTTGCAACCATAACGATGGCAAGTTGTACAAGAGGTAAGTATTATGTCAAATACGACGTTTCGGCTCCATCCAGTCATTTTTATGGCGGTGGTACAATGACTCTTAATTTAAATACTGAGACCGGTATGCAGAGAATTACAAGTTCAAATGGTGTGTTTTCGGGGACTTTTGGTCCTGTATCAAATGGTTTTGAGGCCTCTGTATCCGTATCGGTAAATTATCCTACTAATATAAAAACAAGTATTTATGTAAGCAAAGGAGAGGATCCATTCGTGTTGAAAGCCTCGGGTACATCATCAGCGCAGTATGTGATTGACTTTTGAGCGTAACAAATGAGCAAAAACGGGTACATATATAAATATACATTTCCAAACGGTAAGGTGTACATAGGACAGACTGCTCAAACCGTTGAAGCGAGGCATTATCAACACATGTATAATGCTGAACATTTAGATTTGGAGAGGAGCATTCTTCTTGTTGACAGAGCTATTCATAAATATGGAGAGCCAAAACTTGAAATCCTAGAAACCATTACTTATGAAGATAATGATCCCATAGGGTTTCAAAACGAACTCAATGAGAAAGAAAAGTTTTACATAAGACAGTATAAATCAACGCAGAAACAATTTGGTTATAACAGGCATCTTGGTGGGAAAGAAATTTCAGAGACACTAATATTGGAAGATAAATGGTATGAATTGTTTGAAGAACAGAAATGGGGAGACGCTCTTTCATCCTTTCAATGTGTAATATACGAGTATATAAAGCCTAAGTTGTTTGATACTCATGAAAGACTTAACAAAGATGAGAATTATGTGTGGAATGGTTACTGGTTCATGGATTATTCAATTGGAAAAGAGACTACATTTTGTGGTTTTTATCAAAGGCATAGAGACGATCCTTCATTATTTGACATCGGAGAATTTGATTATGATGAAAATGATGAACTAACTGAACCAGTTGGTATTGAAAAAGATAAATACATTTTTGATAGAGTAATTGAGTTAGCTGTTAAGGAGCATTGGAGTGAAGATATTAGACAAACTATTTGGAAGCAAGTGATGAAGGATAGAGATAAGATAATCAATGAGTATAATACTGAATCAACAATCTTGGATTAACGAACAATAAATCAATTATTTAAACAACATAAACGAAAAATATGGAAAGTAAATTAGGACTTGATTTCAAGAAAGTGGAGTATGCCAGGGGGCTGGCAAAGAACATCGCTGACGATGTCCAGGCCTTCTGCGAGCAATACACCACGGTGGCCGTGGAGCGCACCCTCGCCCGACTGATGGGCATCGACGGGGTGGACGAGAGCGATGTGCCGCTGCCCAATGTGGTGGTGGACGCCATCAAGGACAAAGGCGTGCTCGGCGAGGGCATCCTGTTCTTCATCGCCAACGCCATGATCCAGACGGGCCTCAACCCACAACAAATCGCCGAGAAGGTGGCCAAAGGCGAACTCGACATCACCAAGGTGGTGACGCGCGACCAGAAACAGATTGCCGCCACGCTGCAACCCGTCATCGACGAGAGCCT
>JAFWRA010000206.1 GCA_017508895.1 Bacteroidales bacterium | reverse complement strand
CGGTCGACATCCAACTGACTGGAAATCAATTTTGTGAGAAAACCTTTCTCGTATTCTCCCTTGAACATCTGAATGGCCATGTCCAAACGTCCGTTGTGGATTTCATTGAATCTTTGCATCACCTTTAGCGAAAGTTCCTCGTGTGTGACGCCATGGACGATGCTGTTCTCCAAGGTGTGCGAGAACGGGCCGTGGCCGCTGTCGTGGAGCAAGATGGCGATGGAGGCGGCCTCAAGTTCCTCATCGGTAATCACATAACCCTTGCCGCGCAGCAGTTGGATGGCGCGTCGCATCAGGTGCATGGTGCCGAGGCTGTGGGCAAAGCGCGTATGGTTGGCACCAGGATACACCAAGTTGGTCATGCTGACTTGCTTGATGCGTCTAAGCCTCTGGAAATAAGGGTGTTCGATGATGTCGAAATGCAGCTCGTCGGGGATGCTGACGAAGCCGTAAATGGGGTCGTTGAAGATTTTCTTTTTGTTGGATGCGCTTGCCATGTGCCGCTAATTTTGCCGCAAAGGTAATGCTTTTTTCGTTTAATCAGCTTTAGGAAAGTAAGTCAAACGCACGACCTCCAATAGATTCCCGCCTGCCCACTTCCTCCGTTGGAATGACATTGAAGGTCGTGCGTTCAGAACTGTATAATCAGCTTTCTGAAAGCGGCCCAAAAAAGTTGTTCCCTGTAAAACAAATTGCCCTCTTTCGCGTTACATATCAAAACACACACAATCTATGGACAAAACCACAATCCTTTGGGCTGACGACGAGATTGATCTCCTGAAGCCCCATATCATGTTTTTGGAACAAAAAGGCTATGAAGTAGTTACGGCCAACAACGGTTCCGATGCCATCGACCTCGTGCGCCAACGCCATTTCGATATCGTATTTCTTGATGAACAGATGCCGGGAATTTCGGGCATCGAAGCCCTCGAAGTCATCAAACGAGAGTATCCAAACCTGCCCGTGGTGATGATTACCAAGAGCGAGGAGGAACGCATTATGGAAGACGCAATTGGTTCTAATATTGCGGATTATCTGATTAAACCCGTGAACCCGAATCAGATCTTGCTTTCGCTGAAACGCAACCTTGAGAACAAGAAACTCCGCGACGAGAAGTCGACGATGGGCTACCAACAAGAGTTCCGCAAAATCAGCATGGACCTCAACAACAACCTGAACTTCGATGAGTGGGTTGAACTATATAAGAACTTGGTGCGTTGGGAATTGGAACTCCAAAAGTCGACCGACGAAGGCATCAAAGGCATCCTCGCTGACCAAAAACAGGAAGCCAACACCCAATTCACACGCTATATCGAACGCAATTATGTGGATTGGATTCAAGGCAAGTCTGAGAAACCCGTCATGTCACATACCGTGGTGCGCGACAAGGTGATTCCGCGCCTCGATGGAAACGACAAACCGTTGTTCCTCATTGTCATCGATAACCTACGCTACGACCAATGGAAGGCCATCCAACCGCTGATTGAGACCTATTTCCGCTTGGAGGCTGACGACATCTACTACAGTATTTTGCCCACCACGACGCAATATGCCCGCAATTCGCTCTTCGCTGGACTAATGCCCTTGGAAATCCGTCGTCGCTACCCGAAATGGTGGGTCGACGAGGAAGACGAAGGCACGAAGAACCAGTTTGAAGACGAACTTTTGGGCGAGCAACTGAAGCGTTTCGGCAAGAACATCAAGTACTCTTATAATAAGGTGTTGAATCTGCAGGCGGGTAAGAAACTCTATGAGCAGATGGCCAACCTGATGCCTAACAAGCTGAATGTCATTGTTTACAACTTCGTTGACATGCTATCGCACGCCCGCACCGAGATGGAAATCATCCGCGAACTGGCCGACGATGAGGAAGCCTACCGCTCACTGATGTACTCGTGGTTCGAGCATTCCAGCCTCTTCGACATGATGCGTTTCATCGCCGAGAAGGGTTGCGACATGATTATCACTACCGACCACGGCTCCACCTACGTCGAGAAACCTGTCCGCATCCTCGGCGACCGCGAGGTGAACACCAACCTTCGTTACAAGTACGGCAAGAATCTGAAATATAACCCGAAAGAAGTCTTCGAGGTGAAAGACCCCGAGAAGATTTTCTTGCCCAAGGCCAACCTCAGCACGACCTTTGTCTTTGCAGGTGAGAGCGACTTCTTCGCTTACCCGAACAACTACAACTACTATGTGAGTTACTACCGCAACACCTTCCAGCACGGTGGCATCTCCATGAACGAAATGCTGATTCCGGTGACGCATCTCACGGCGAAGTGATTGTTTTGACACGCAGAATTCGCAGAACTATATGAAGCACAAAGCGACGAATAGTATGCGTCAGAAAGGCCTCTGCGATTTCTGCGGATTCTGCGTGAAACAAAATCACTATCTTTGCGGCGAAAATCATTTGCCATGAAGGATAGACAATTCAAAATAAGCAATGTGGAAGCCTTGGGTGAGGTTTCAGAATACTTGATTTCATTGCGTGAAGAGGCCGACATTATCGCGTTTTACGGCTCTATGGGTGCTGGAAAGACCACTTTAATTAAGAACCTCTGCCACAGAATGGGTGTTACCGATGAGGTGAACAGCCCGACTTTCGCCATCGTGAATGAGTATGTCACAGAGGAAGGAGAGTCGGTCTATCATTTTGACTTCTATCGTATTAAGAAATTGGAAGAAGCTTACGACATCGGTTTTGAGAACTATTTCGACAGCGGCAACCTCTGCCTCATTGAGTGGCCCGAGATGATAGAGCCACTGTTGCCCGAAAAGTATATCCGCGTGGAGATTCGGCACGGCGAAACAGATGATGAGCGAAATATTAAATGCGAGCTGATCAGCTTGTAAGTGTTTATCTTGTCATCTCCGCCATGATAATGGCACCTGCCACGGCTGCATTCAGCGACTCGGTTTCACTCCCGCCAACATGCGGAATCGTAATCGGATGTGTGATACATGGCAGCACATCAGCTCGGATGCCATGTGATTCACTCCCCACAACAATGATGCCTTCAGGCTTTTCCTTTAGTTGAAACAGATTCTTCCCTTCGAGTAGGGCACCATAAACGGCTTTGCCTTCGTTTTTTGCATTGCGAAGATAGGCTACAAGGTCGGTTGACCAAACTTTCACCCTAAACAGCGAGCCCATAGTGGCTTGCACCACCTTGGGATTCCATAGCTCCACGCAATCGGAGCTACACACCACATCACGGATGCCAAACCATTCCGCTGTACGGATGAGTGTGCCCATGTTGCCTGGGTTGGCTATGCCATCCAAGGCCAGCACGTAGCGAGATTGCGTATTGATGTCGCCTTGTTTTGGTATTTTCACCACAGCAAGGATGCCTGGAGGCGTGTCGAGTCCGCTCATCTGTTGCATCTGCACCTCGCTGACGGGTTCGGCAGAGGTGAAAGATGGATAATCCTTCAGGAATGCCTCAGTGGCATAAAGTCCTACGGTCTTGAAATCGGAGTGGAGCAGTTCTTCCGTCATTTTTCGCCCTTCCACAGCGAAGAGTCCCAATTCTTTGCGGAACTTCTGCTGCCTGAGCGAGGCAATCTGCTTTATGGTGTTTTTGGTGATCATTTCGCGCAAAAGTACAAAAAATAGGCTGTCTCGATGAAGAGACAGCCCCAAAAATTATGAAAAAGTTTATCCTATTATTCGGCAAAGACGTTGAAGTTAATGTCAACTGCAACTTCTTTATGGAGTTTAATCTTGGCGGTGTAGTCGCCCACTTCCTTGATGGCGTCTTCGTTGAGGACGATGTGCTTGCGGTCCACTTCGATGCCGGTGGCTTCCTTGATGGCGTTAGCAATCATGATGGTGTTGACCGAGCCGAAAATCTTACCCGTGGCAGCAGCCTTGGCGGGGATTTGCAGCTTCAGGCCTTCCAAAGCCTTGGCTTTCTCGGTGGCTTCGTCCTTGATTTTTTGTTCCTTGTGAGCCTGTTGGCGCATCTCTTCGGCCAAGATCTTGCGGTTACGCTCGGTGGCGAGGATGGCGAGACCCTGCGGGATGAGGAAATTGCGGCCGTAGCCGGGCTTCACGTTGACGATGTCGTTCTTATATCCTAAGTTGATGACGTCTTGTTTCAGAATGATATCCATGTGTTGTCCTCCTTCAAATTATTTCAAACAATCTGCTACGAATGGCATCAGGGCGAGGTGGCGGGCACGCTT
>JAFWRA010000205.1 GCA_017508895.1 Bacteroidales bacterium | reverse complement strand
GTGAAAGCACAAGGTTCCCGTGGCTAATTTCTCTTCCTCGGAAGCAGTGTTGTCGAGCACGTTGGGCATGTTGTCCCAGTCGTAGGTCGTGTTGCCGAAGTCGGCACAAATTTCACCGTAGTCCTCATGGTAATAGCAGTGACTCCCGATGCCTTGGGCGGGATAGGCCCAGAAACGCATCAGCTGCGACATGGCCGTGGCTAAGCAGCCCACGATGGCGTGTCCGCCCGAACCGGCGGGGTCTTCAGGGCAGCAGTAGTTGTATGGATAAGTCTGATCCCATTTCGTCTGACAGAAATAGCCCGTGCCGCGACCTTCATGGTGCGAAAGGAGCTGGCCATGCGCGAGCACCGAAGCCCATTCTGCGTCCACCTGAGGTGTAGCAACGGCCTGATGCAGTTGCAGGATACACTCAGCCACGCCATCCAAATAATACATTAACGCCGGCGGGATGTTGGCCGCGTCAAACGCCGACTCGTCAGAATAACCGATGACGGGGCGGTGCGCATCGTTGCCCGCAATGATGACAAAGCTGTGGTCATCTAAGTTGAAGACATAGTAGATATTATTGGGGCCAGTATAGACCAAACTGGGTGTGCAGCGCTCGATGGCAAATTGGGTTATGGCGAATTTCTGCGCCGCCATCGAGGCAAGATGGCTGTCGACGGGTTTGGCTTGAAGCATCATCATGCTGCCAATCAGCACAAAAAGCGAAAGGAAAAAGTTTTTCATTTTCAGGACATATTGAATTATGCCCGCAAATGTATGATTATTTTTTCAAAAAATGTTCCACCACTTTGTTAAACCTTTCAGGGTTTTTCGCGGCAATGAAATGGTCGCCCTCGATAATGTTCATTTGCGCATCGGGCAAACTCTTGTAAATAAGTCTTGTATGCGATTCCTTAATCATGTCTTTCTTGCCTGCGATGACCAACACGGGGATGGTGAGACGGGCCAACTCCGAAGGCTCGATATGCGGCTCGTTGACCATGAGTCCGAGCATTTCAGCGTTTTTCTTGGCTTTTTCGTCTTTGTTTGCAAACAGTTTCGCCATGCGGTAGCCGATTTCGATGGGCCATTGGTAGAGCGGTTTTACGCCGCTTGGGAAGAGGTTAGCACCGTTAAGAATCAGTTTTTCAATCCGTTCGGGATATTTCAGGGCGAAGGTCAGGGCGATGTTGCCGCCGTCGGAGAAGCCCAAAATGTTGGCTTTTGAGATGCCTTTCTCGTCCATGAAATCGTGCAAATCCTCCGCAAATTGCTTGATGGTGAAAGGCTTCTCGCCACGCTGCGACTGTCCGTGCCCGCGTGTGTCTATCGCAATGACGCGATACTCCTTCGAGAAATGCCCGATTTGATGCTCAAAATAGCTATGTTCTTCGCCGTTGCCGTGAAGCAGAATCAGCGGTTGGCCTTGGCCTTGCTCGATGTAGTGAAGTTGGATGTCAGTCATATTTTTATCAAGAATTTAAGAATTAAGAGAAACCATGCTTTGAATTATTCGGAATTTGAGACATAAATCGCAGGCGATTTATTGCATAAAATGAATACGTTCTTCCAAAGAAAACTTTTCAATCGCATAGCGGAGCATGGTGCGCGGCATAGACTGATAACGGCTTAAAAGCCAGTCTTTCAGGCGTTGCTCGTCGCGTTTGCCGGCTTCGCGCAAAAGCCATCCGACGGCCTTTTGGAGCAAGTCGTGCAAGGGTGTGGGCTTATCCAAGAAGATGTCGGCAATGACGTAGGTATCATCCAACTCGCCGTGGCGGACAAATTGCATCGTGCTCACCATCCCGATACGCTGTTCCCAGATGGTCTTGCCGTCACGGGCGAGGTCGTAAAGCAAAGTTCTGTCCTTGTCCAAAAGCCAAGTGCCGAGCAGTTCGTAACAACTCAAGTCTACCAAATCCCAATTATTAATACACTGTGTATGGGAAAGATAAAAGTCGTTGCATTGTTGCTGCAAAGCTATGTCTTTCTTGGCGTGCTTGAAGATTTGCACCAAACAGAGAAGGGCGGCCAAGCGCATCTCGTGATACTCGGAACGGATGCAGGTTTCCAAGTCCTCAAATGAAGTCTCTTTCCAACATTCCTTCACCACTTCGCGGGTCACCGGCACCTTGATTCCAAGGAACTTGTCGCCCTCGCCGTATTGCCCTTTTCCCGTCTTGAAAAAACGAGAGAGGCTCGCGACTTGGGTGGGGTCATGCGCTTCTATAATTTTACTGGAAAGTAGGTTTGCTCCCATGATTCTATAATTTTTATAAGGTTTTTAAAAATCGTGGTTTTTCTGCCTTGTCGAGCACATTCTTCTACAATACTCGCATCGAAATCCAAAAGTGCATCCATATAAAACCGAATGTCTTCTTCCAAGTATTGAATCAAACTTTTAACCGACCGCGATGGAACATATCTGTCTTTTAGGATAAAGTCACATAAAGCTTTTTCAGGGGTTGCTATCAGAATTGGAGTATTGTTATCTAAAATTTTCCTGATTCCAATATTATAATAGTCGGGAGGTACTTGATGATATTCGTACCTACCATAGGCTGTTTTAAACAAGCAAGAACGCTTTGTGGTAATGGAAGTCATCGTATATACCAATTCGGGGATTAATCCATACCACCATAGTGCCCAATGCAACGAAATATACGAAGGCTCATAGATGTGATTAGCGCATAGATACTTTTCAATATATTTTCCGCTCAACTCGGGACTCACCACATATAGTCCACGTCTTAATCTAACAATGTCACCAGCCTTTTCCAAAGACTGAACCTTCTTTATTGGTGCTTTCAAATCTTTATAACAAGCCTCTATAGTTTTGCTTTCAATAGGTATATTCCCAAATTGCAATAATGGATTTGCCTTTGCCATAGCACTTTTTATACTTTAAGGTACAGAAAAAGAAGTTTTTCTTCCTTTTCTGTACCGCAAAAGTAGTAATAATTTGCATAGAAAAGGAATTTTTTCTTCCTTTTCTGTAAAATTTTTGGCAGTTTTCAGCGATTTTTCTTCTCTCCAAACACGCACCACCGCACAAACGGAATCCTCCGCAAAACTTCATAAATCGCGGGCGAAAGCAGCATCACGGCGACGAAAAGAATGACATACATCATCCACGGGGCCAATGAGGTGTACATCTTCATCATATAGCCCAACGAGGCAATCACTAAATAATGAACGATATAGATGCCGTAACTGGAGCGTGTCATATAGCCGGCAAAGGCACTCGTGCAGTCAAATTTTGCCTTGAACCAGCCCATCATCGCGAGGCACATCAACCAACCGTAAAGGCAATTGAGCGGGCTGCCCAAATATTGCGGCGAAGTGTTGTCCTGCCCGAAAGTGGTGACAATCAGCACCGTGCCTGCAACGACAGCACAAACCATCAGCGGAATCCAAGCCTTTTCTAATTTCTCTTGAACCTCGTCGTGGGCGAACACGAAATAGCCCAACAGGAAGGGAACCAAGTAGAAAAACGGCTTATACAAATTCAAAAGGCCGTCCAACGACTCAGGACGGGGATTTTTGATGAGGGTTTGCTCACCGACCCAAAACAACACGCCTAACAGGATGATAACCACATAATTGGCTTTCCCGCAAATGTTATAAAACCAATCTTTGCGGTCGATGGCGCGAATGAGCAACAGCACCAAACACAGCAACCAAAGCACCTGAATAAACCACAACGGGCCGGTGCCACTAACAGCCATCATCATATATTTTGCTATGGCGGGCATACCATCGAACACGCCTTGGCGAGCGGCCACTACGGTGTTGAAATAGCCTACCATCCATTGGAACACGAAAAGCCCTATCGTGCCCGGCACCAACAGTTTGCGGGTGCGTGCCTTGAACCACTCCTTGGCCGATTGCTTTTGCAAGGCATAACGCGAGCCGATGCCCGCCAAAATGAACAGCAGCGGCATAAAAAAGGGATAGAGAATATACATCACAACATCCTGATACTGACGGCATTCAGGATAATCGCCGAAACCGCCGATGCCGCCAAACACGCCCTTGTTGTTGTAGAAATAAATTACATGGTAAAACAGCACCAAAAGCACCGTCGCCCAGCGCAGATTGTCAATCCAATGTTTGCGTTCCATCATTTGCCCTCCCCTAAAACTTCATCGATTTTGTCCTGAAAAACCTCGGTTTTCAAAACGGCCATGCC
>JAFWRA010000204.1 GCA_017508895.1 Bacteroidales bacterium | reverse complement strand
GTGAGGCGGTTGCGGCACGCTGCCACGTGGGGCGTTGGTGCCACGGTCGTAGCAAATGCGCATACTGCCTGCGGGCCAGTCGGCGGCAGGGGTGAAGTAGAGTTCGCCGTAGCGGATGTGCGAGTCGGCGCAATAGCTGATCATTGTGGAGCCATCCACGCTGGCGCCTTTGGTAATCAGGAAGTTGGTGCAAGCCTGCGCCGCGTTGAAAGTGGCGAGCAGGGCGATGAGGAATAAAGATTTGATGGTGTTCATAATTGTTTTGTTGTAATTTGCTGAATAATTGCGGGACAAAAATAGGGAAAATAAGGCAGTTTTGTTTGTGGAAGCATTTTTTTTCGTTTCTTTGCAGTGTCCTTTTCGGAAACGAGGAGGATGACATAACAAGAAGGCGTTTGCTGACGCTTGTTTTTGGTGGCTTTGAACCTAGGAAATTCAAACTCATAAATCAAGGACTATGCAGAAGTGGATGCCGCGCGGTGAAGTGTATTACTTCCCGTTAGTGTGCAGAGGGCAAAACCTCATGCACACTTTTCGGGTTTAATGTTTATACCGCTTGCGTGGGTATCAATCTGATCAGTTCATTTATGAGGGTTTTCCTAGGGCCTAAAGTCACGGACTGGCAGAGGCATAAGATACCCCGCTTTTCTTTTGTGTGGTTTGGAAATGGGTTTAATCTGTCCGGGTTTGGGTATTTGACGGGCAAGAAAAATAGAATTTAACTAACAGATTTATAACTAATTAAAATTCATAACTATGAGTAAATACACGAAAGTCATAGCGGCCATAGCACTAACGTTGGCGGTGGCTTGCATTGCTGGATGCACGAAACCTGACGACCCGAACAATGCGAACAATGGGGGAGGCGGTGGAAGCAACGGAGGTGGAAACGGTGGCGGAGGCAATGGTTCAGGAACTGAACTGCCAGCAGGCATGTATCTGGGTGTTATAGGTTTCAACACATCCTTACACACCAAACCGATCACCCGTCTTGATGAACAATCGATTACAGAAACCAACACTTTTATTGATAATTTACAGATGGATGATGCCACCTTGCTCATTGAAGCAGTGAATACATCTTTGGACATGCTTTCGTCAAGCGGCATTCCGAAGGATTTGATTAATGTCTCCATTGTCAACTTTACCGATGGCATGGACGAAGGCTCGTGGCATTATTCTAATAGTCATCATGGCACAAACTACAGCGATGGGTCTCAGTATCTTCAAGCGGTGAAGCAGCGTATCCAAAATATGAATATTGCCGAAAAACCCATCGAAGCCCATACCATTGCATTCAAAGGTGCTGATGTCTATGACTATAACTTTTTCCGTAATACAATTGAAGGGATTTCTTCATCGCAGAGTTATGTGCATGAAGCTGAGGTTTTTTCTCAGGTTAAGACCTATTTTGAGGAAATCGCAGAGAAACTCCATCAAACTTCCAAAAACTCGATTCTGACGATACGTTTCCCTGTTCCAAATACACTGCCCTCCCGAATACGCTTCACTTTCGATTCTGCAAATAGCGCATTGCAATCGAATCAATATATCGAAGGTGTTTTTGTCATGGGTAGCGACGGGAATGGTGTGCTGACCAATGTGCAATATGTGGGTTTGAGCAGTTCAAGCGGAAACGCGGTCTCGGCAAGTTCAATGGGAGACATCAAGGCCGAATTCAAGTTTGAAGGCATGAAAGACTCAAACGGCAACCACTTTACCAACAGCAACATCGCAAATGTCAAGAAGTGGACATATCTCGACGACAATACTTGGGTTCAAAACTCTGAATGGAATAATTCGGGGAATACCGAGGTCAACAATGAATACTACAGTTCTCTTATCATATTGAATTTGGATTGTTCGTTGTCGTTAGGCAACCAGGCCTTTGGAGAGTTGAAGGATGCCGCCAAGGATTTTGTTAGTATTTTGAAAACCAACTAATTAAACGAGCTATCTTATGAGTATGCACTATAAAAGAATTACTGCCGTTGCAATAATGGCAATTATTGCAATAGGGCTGACCACCTGCAAGAAGGAAAAAATCGATGCTCCAACAGTGAAGGTTTTTGAAGGAGCCATCACTATCAACTACACCAAAGCAAGCGTTTCTGCTGAAGTGACCGACCAGGGCGGTGCTGAAGTGAAGTCGAGAGGCTTTGCATACGGCAAAAGTGGTGGTGCGATGGATACCATTTTTTGCGGCAGCGGAACTGGTGTGTACTCTGCTGAATTAACTAACCTTGAGCCAAATACCACATACGTTTATGAGGCTTTCGCTAAAAACACGGGTGGCTTTGGCACCAGTGGCAAGGTGACTTTCACCACCAAAGACAACGAGAAGCCAACGGTGAAGACAAACGAAGTGAAGGATGAGGATGTGACTACTACAACGGCTTCGGTTAGTGGCATTGTTACGGACGATGGCGGTACGCAAATCATTGAGCGCGGTGTGTGTTGGAGCACAAACCACACCCCAACCATTAGTGATAACTTTGTTTCAAAAGAAGGTGATTTAGGCGAGTACACCTGTGATTTGACCAATCTTTCTCCCAACACGAAATACTACGCTTGTGCTTATGCCAAGAACAGCAAAGGCCTTACTTACGGCAATGAGGTGAGTTTTCAAACAAAACCATTGCAAACTTTTACGGTTGAGGTTTCGGCCTATCCAAGCAATGGCGGAACAGTGACAGGTGGCGGCACCTACGATGAAGGGCAATCTTGCACAGCGAAAGCGACGGAAAACACGGGATACAATTTCGTGAACTGGACTGAAAACAGTGTGCAGGTTTCCACCGATAGAGAATACACCTTTGATGTTACGGCTAACCGTAATCTGGTGGCGAACTTCACAGCGCAGCCTTGTACAATAACCGCCACTCCTGAACCTGAGAATGGTGGAACGGTTTCGGGTAGCGGAGGGTACAATTATGGCGACCATTGTGTGCTTGCCGCTACTGCCAACCCAGGTTATGATTTTACCAAATGGACTGAAAACGGCATGCAAGTTTCCACCAACGCAACCTATTCTTTTGATGTTACTGGAAATCGAAATTTGAAAGCACACTTCACTTTGAAAACATATACAATTTCGGCAACCGCTGAACCCTCTGAAGGTGGAAGAGTTTCAGTTTCAGGCAATGGTGAATTCCATTATAATGAAGAGTGTACGCTAATCGCCACGCCCAACCCAGACTATGCTTTCGTAAACTTTACCAAGAATGGAACGGTAATTAGTTCACAAAACCCTTGTCGGTTTAATGTTACTGAATCTGCGGAATATGTGGCTCATTTCCAATCCACTTTGCTTCCATTGAGCGTTACGGCGACAGCCAATCCGAGTACTATTTCGCTTGGAAGCAGTTCCACATTGACCGCCAACGCCACGGGTGGCAATGGCAACTATACATATAATTGGACACCCGCCACAGGATTAAGCAATTCCCAAATTCAATCGCCGACAGCTACACCTACAACGACAACGACCTATACAGTAACGGTAAACAGCATCGGACAGACAGCCACGGCAAATGTGAAGGTGTATGTGGTGAGACCGCCTACCAATCTTAGTAGAACAGTAAGCGGCAACAATGTGAATCTGACATGGACCGCACCTAATACGGTCTCATTTTACAAGGTGTATAGAAATAATACTCTGATTAAGACGGGCCATACTGCGACTACGTACACTGATTCCAATCTTAGTGCGGGAACATATAATTATTATGTTACCGCGATGTATAATAATGTTGAGTCACCTCCATCGAATACGGTTTCGGCCACAATATCCTCGGGAGGCGACCAAACTTTCACCGTGAATGGTGTCTCGTTTACTATGAAACGAGTGCAAGGCGGCACCTTCTGGATGGGCGCACAAAGCACCAACCCCAACGGGCAGAACTACGATAGTGAGGCATATAGTGACGAAAGTCCTGTTCATAGCGTAACAGTAAGTACTTTCTATATGGGTGAGACCGAGGTGACACAAGCTTTGTGGCAGGCCGTGATGGGCAGCAACCCGAGCTATTTCTCAGGCACTAACAAACCTGTGGAACAAGTGAGTTGGAATATGATTGTGAATGAATTTATTCCTGCTTTGAATGCCTTGACGGGTCGCAACTTCCGCCTGCCTACCGAAGCGGAATGGGAGTATGCCGCCCGTGGAGGTAACCAAGGCCACGGCTACAAGTACGCAGGCAGTAATACGATTGGGAACGTGGCTTGGTATTCTGAAAACAGTAACAACCAGACCCATCCCGTGGCCACGAAGTCGCCTAATGAGCTTGGACTGTACGACATGAGTGGCAATGTGTATGAATGGTGCAGCGACTGGTACGGCAACTATAGCAGCGGTTCGCAGACCAACCCACCGGGTCCTTCATCTGGCTCTCACCGCGTGCTGCGCGGCGGTGGCTGGAACAGCAGCGCGGGGAACTGCCGGGTGTCGAATCGTTACAACAGCATCCCCAACTTCACGTACTACTTCAGCGGGTTCCGTTTGTGTCTTCCCCAGTAAAACTCATTTAAGATCAACTTTAAGCAGAGGAGTCTTCGGTGGAGCCAGACAAGGCCGCAGAGGGACGAAGCGGCTTGGTCTGGCGGAACGGAAGGCTCCCCCAGTTGTTGTAGAGCTGTCGCATTACGGCAGCCTCATTTTGGGCATACGTCGTTAATGGGTATCCCCATGTCCCCAAAAATCAATACAGCAACCCAAACATCCACATTGGAATATACTTTCCAAAGCATAAAATCCGAGAATTTTCTGCTTTCCAAAGCATAAATTTTGACAATTTTTCTGCTTTCCAAAGCATAAAATGCCATTTTTACAAATTGTTTTGCAGGCCAAAAAATAGTTGTACCTTTGCGCAAAATATTCAGAGATGCAATCCACCATCCCATTAGCGGAACGCCTGCGCCCGACCTCGCTCGACGACTACATCGGGCAGAAGCACATCATCGGTGAACATGCCGTGTTGCGCCGTGCCATCGAGAGCGGGCGCGTGCCGTCCATGATTTTTTGGGGACCACCTGGCGTGGGCAAAACCACTTTGGCCTTCATCATCTCCAAGCAGGTCAAGCGGCAATTCTTCCAGCTGAGTGCGGTCAGTAGTGGCGTGAAGGAGGTGCGCGAGGTTATTGACCGAGCGCGCATGGCTCCCGAGGCACCTAT
>JAFWRA010000203.1 GCA_017508895.1 Bacteroidales bacterium | reverse complement strand
TAAACTAATACCCATATTTCTCTTTCCACTTCTCACGTAGGTTCTTGCGCAACTCACGCTCACGCGGGTTATCCTGAGGCTCATACAAAACCGTGCCAGAAATTTCGGTTGGCAAAAATTCTTGTTCCACAAAATTGCCTTGATAGGCGTGAGCATACTTGTAACCGTCAGCATAGCCGAGGTCTTTCATCAGTTTTGTCGGGGCATTACGCAAGTGCAAAGGTACTGACAAATCGCCAGTTTGCCGCACCAAGGCCTGAGCTGCATCAATGGCAGCCACCGCAGCGTTGCTCTTGGGTGAGGAGGCCAGATAAGTGACCGTTTGCGCCAAAATGATACGGCTCTCAGGCCAGCCGATTTTATTCACCGCATCGAAGCAGGCGTTTGCCAGCAGCAGGGCATTCGGATTGGCGTTGCCGATGTCTTCCGATGAAAGGATGAGCATACGTCGAGCGATGAAAAGCGGGTCCTCCCCTGCTTCAATCATGCGAGCGAGGTAATAGAGCGCCGCGTTGGGGTCGCTGCCGCGCATGCTCTTGATAAAAGCCGAGATGATGTCATAGTGCATCTCGCCTTGCTTGTCATACTTCACTAAGTTGCTTTGTATGCAATCGGTGGTGAACTGGTTGGTGATGACCAACTCTTGGGCAGTTTCATCCAAGTCGTTCAGTGATGTAACAACCAATTCTATGGCATTCAATAACTTGCGTCCATCGCCACCACTGATTTGCATCAAGGCTTCAGGCTCCTTCACGGTGATTTTCTTGCCGAAATCATATTCCAATGCTTTCACCGCCTTGGCCAACAGGATTTCCAGATCTTCCTTTTCCAACGACTTGAGCACATACACCTGACAGCGCGAAAGCAAGGGCGAAATGACCTCAAAACTGGGGTTCTCAGTCGTCGCGCCAATCAAGGTGACCAGGCCGCGCTCCACCGCACCAAGCAAGGAATCCTGCTGCGACTTGCTGAAGCGGTGGATTTCGTCTATAAATAATATAGGTGCCTCGGGCAGCATCCTTGCACGGTCAATGACTTCGCGCACTTCCTTCACGCCACTGCTGACCGCACTCAGTTGAAAGAACTGACGTTTCACCTGCTTTGAGATGATGTAGGCCAAGGTCGTCTTGCCCACGCCAGGTGGTCCCCAGAAAATCATGGACGGAACACGCCCTGTTTCGATGGCACGACGCAACACGGCATGTTCGCCGATGATGTGCTTCTGCCCAATGTAGTCGTCGAGCGAGGTCGGGCGCAGGCGTTCCGCTAAAGGGATGGTGGATTGCATTGCTGAATTTTTTGGCAAAGATAACAATTCTCAGGAAATGATGAAACACATACTCGTGGCTATTTGCAATTAAATTGTATCTTTGCCCCGCAAACCATCAAACAACCATCACTATCATGCAGAAATTCAAAGACCTGATTCGCGATGAGTTTTCCGGATGGAAACCATTCGACATCATTTGGCTGGTTACAGTGAGTGTCGTCATCACGGTGATGTCCATCCTGTTCAAATACGACAAAGCCAACGACCAATTCTATTGGATCCACATCGTGGCGGCGACCTGCGGCATCATCAACGTGGTGCTCGGCGGCAAAGGCAAGCTCTCCAACTATCTCTTCGGCTTCATCCATTGCTGCCTGATGATTTACATCACCCTGATTTCCAGACTCTATGCCGACTTTGGCGTGACTGTCTACAACTTCATCATGCAGTTTGTGGGGTTCTTCACCTGGTCGAAAAACATGAACAAGGAGACCCACGAGGTGAGGAAAATCCATGCCAGCAACAAAACCCGACTCATCAGCCTTGCCATCATCGTGGTGGGCACAGCTGTCGTTGGTTATATCATGCAACGGTACACCAATGATTTGGCGCCCTATGCTGACTCAGCCAAGGCCGTGATGCAAGTCGTGGCCATGATACTGATGGTCAGGATGTTCAGCGAACAGTGGTGGCTTTGGATTGCCATCAACTGCGTCAGCATCTTCATGTATATCAAAGCGGGCAACTTCCCTATCACGATGATGTACGTCGTTTATCTCGTCAACTCCCTCATCATGTGCGTACGCTGGGAAAAGGAAGCCTCTGCCAATGACAAACTCTTAAGACAATAACACCATGCGACACCTTAGTTTTCTTTTCATGTTCTTGTTCGCCTTTAACTTTCCGATAAAGGCGCAGACACCCCCTTTGGCAAAACATGTCGTTTTGATTGGCCTCGACGGTTGGGCTTCACATGACTTTGATAAAGCACACGATGTTCCCAACCTTTTAAACCTTATAAATAACGGAAGTTGCACTATGCACAAACGTTCCGTCATCCCGTCGAGTTCGGGCGTCAACTGGGCAAGCATGTTTATGGGAGCGGGACCAGAAGTGCATGGCTACACGACATGGAACTCGAAAACGCCTGATGTAAGCTCTATGGTCACCAATGCCAGCAGCATCTTCCCGACCATCTTTTCCCTTGTCCGCGAGCAATACCCTGATGCAGAAACAGGCTGCACCTATGAATGGGAAGGCATAAAATATGTCATTGACACTTTGGCTATTAGCCATTTGAAATATTTCAAGGAAGACTGGCAGTCGGTAGAGCGCAACTGCGACCATATCGTGCAATACATCCTCGACAAAAAGCCCATGCTTTTCATCCCCGTCTTCGACGGCATTGATGGCACTGGACACAGTAGCGGATGGTACACCGAGAGCTATTACGACTATCTTTCCCGCATCGATGTTTGTGTGGGACGCATCATCCAAGCCCTGAAAGAAGCCGGCATCTACGACGACACCATCATCATCGTCACGGGCGACCATGGCGGTCACGAGCAAGGCCACGGCACCCTGGCGATGGAAGACATGGAGAGTCCTTTTGTCGTATTTGGCAAGAATGTGCAATCAGGTTACTTGATTGAAGAACCCGTGGTACAATATGATATTGCTGCCACCATTGCCTATATCCTTGGTTTGGAAACGCCGTCGGCATGGCGAGGCAAGCCCGTTTTAAGCATTTTCAAGCCATAATAGCTGATCAAAATGAAAGACAACCAACAAAATACAAAACTCATCGGGGCATTGGCCGTGGCCTTATCCGCCATGCTTTGGGGCGTGGACGGCATCCTGCTCACTCCGCAACTCTACAACCTCAACACAGCCTTCGTGGTCTTCGTGATTCACCTCTTTCCATTCTTGCTGATGAACCTGTTCTTCTACAGGGAATACCGCCACTTGAAGACCATGACGCGCTCCGACTTGACCTATTTCTTGCTCATCGCCTTGTTTGGTGGTGCTTTGGGCACCTTGGCCATCGTCAAGTCGCTGTTTTTGTTGCATTTCAACAACCTTTCGGTCGTGGTCTTGCTGCAAAAGCTGCAACCAGTCTTTGCAGTCATCTTGGCACGCATCATTCTGAAGGAGCAAATCAAGAAGCACTTTGCGCTTTGGGCATGCGTCGCCCTCATCGGTGGCTATTTCCTCACCTTCGGCTGGTCGCTGCCCGATTTCAGTACCGAGGGCATCACCACGGTTTATGCGGCACTGCTCTCGCTGCTGGCTGCCTTCTCCTTCGGTAGCTCAACGGTGTTTTCCAAGAAGATTTTAGGCAACTATTCCTTCGTCAGTTCTACTTTCTTCCGCTATGGCTTCACCACCTTGATCATGCTCGTCATTGTGCTTTTTGCTGGCCATATCGGTGACTTTTCTCAAGTCACACCCCGCAACTGGCTTTTCATCACCCTCATCGGCCTGACCACGGGTTCGGGAGCTATCTTCCTGTATTATTACGGTTTGCGCCATGTGAAAGCTTCACTTTCCACCTTCCTTGAGCTGATGTATCCCATCACTGCCGTGGTATTAGACTATTTCGTGAATGGAACAAAGTATTCACCCGTGCAGTGGGCAGCGGCTTTAGTGATGCTGTTTGCGATTGTGATGCTGAATGTGGACAAATCAAAATAATTATATATCTTTGCAGCACCACCAAAAAAGTAATGCCATGGAAAACGAAATCAAAAGAGTCTATTCAGGCTCAATAGTCAATGCAGAGTTCATCGGAAGCGTTCTTGATCAGAACGGCATCCAGTTCCTCATCCGCAACTTCCAGGAAGAGAGTCTGTGTGCTGGCTGGGCAGCCAGTACCATCAAAGGCGACGCCTCAGTTTACGTCTTTGAAAAGGACTATGACAAGGCCATGCTACTGTTGGACGAAATCAATGCCGCGGGGATGGAAGACGAATAACCATTACTTCCCTTTACACTTCACGCAAGCCTATTGCTTTCTCAATCTCGCGTAGGTTATAGTCTTTCTTGCCTGTACGGATAGCGTAGGCAAGTATTTGACAGAATATCTCTGTGTTATATTTTATTCCACCTCCAATAAGGGAAAAAAGTGCGCCACCGCGCCAATAGCCGGGATAAGCCTCCGGTATTCCATTGAACTGGTGTATGCGCGCCTTAATAGCTTGCTTGCCGCTTTCACCCGCGATTATTAGACTCAACGTAGATATCCAATCCCCACGCAACACATATCTCACCCCATCGATGATGACATATAGAATCTCATATTCTGCATGTTCTAAGATATCAGCATCAGGATCTTCATCCCATTCAGTAGGGTCAATCTCGTCTTCCGGCTCATCACCATATCGTCCGAATTCGATGTCATCAGTCTTGTAAAACACCTCATGGTTTTCCCAGCGCACCTGTTCAAACATCTCCTTCTCAAGTTCGTCAATCTGCCCATCATAACCACGGTCGATGGCGACGGTAAGGAGTCGGCAGAAATGCTCGGCATTGTGGTAATGACGCGTGACGGTATTGACAAGACGTTCCGGATTTGTCATAAATGCTTGACACTCGGCATTCACATCAAAAGCATTATGGATATAGGCCACTGGAGCATCGTCTTTGTAGATGATGGCCATCGGCTCGTAAGGCTGGTAACCGAAAGTGTAGGTCTCGTCTTTGTAAAACAGCAAAGCCTTGCCTTCATCAAGGCATAAACTGGTGCTTCCGTTCTCGTATATCACCTCTGATGGATTCATGACCATTATTCTGATGGATTCATGACCATTATTCTGATGGATTCATGACCATTATTAATTGCCGCAAATTTACAAATACTTCTCAAAAACAAAAAAGCCAAGAAGTACATCACGACATTTTTTACATTAAAAGGTGTGATTTTTTGATAATTTTCCACTTTAAAATAAAATAAATACTTATATTTGCATCGTAATTACTGATAGATTATGATCAAGACAAAACAAGAAGTAGAGGATTTTCTCGGTCAGTTTGGCATCAAGTTCGATGTTTGGGGCATCTTCTATTTGGACAGGGACAAGAACGAAGAAGCCTTGAAAGCATTAGGCATCACCCCTAAAGCGAGGGATGAAATTGTGCGCCAATTGCAGCCAAACGATTATGTTGAGACCTTGCCAGCCGATTTCTTCGATGAGATGTGGGTGTTTGGAAGAGACATGGAAGGTACCGAACTCTACATCAAAATTGCCATGGGACAACCTAACGACCGAACCATTTGTATTTCGTTCCATATTGCGGAACACCCAATTAACTATGCATTCAAAAAGGAGGAATAACATGGAAAAGTATGTCGAAATAAAAAGCCCTTTCACTGGAGGAAAAGTAAAAGAAGTGAGCACCGTGGAAGAGCATGAATTCCGGAAAGAACGGTTTTCGGTACATGTGCGCTATTATGTCTGCGAAGACACTGGCGAGCGGTTTACCACAACGGAGCAGGACGAACTCCTGTTCAACGAACTCTATTCACAGTATCGCGTGAACCACAGCATCCCCTTCCCTGAGGAAATCAAGGAAATTCGGTTGCATTACGGACTTAATTACCAGCAAATCACCAAGATTCTGGGTTTCGGTGTCAACCAATATGCGCAATACGAAAAGGGGCAGATGCCTTCCGAATCCAACGGCAAGTTGCTTTCGGCGGCCATGAACCGCCAGTTTATGCTTCATCTGTTGGAAGACAGCCGAGCCGAATTCGACGAAGCCGAATATAACAAGGTGCATCAATCCATATTAGCCTCGGAAGCCAAACCCGAACACGAGGCTCTAATGCAACTCATCTATCGCGACATCCGCCGTTCTGTCTTTAATGGCTTTGGCCAAATGAACGTCGAAAAGGTATCCGAGATGGTCAAATTCTTCATTTGCAAAGAAGGCGGCTTGTTCCCCACGAAACTCAACAAGGAGATGTTCTACGCCGATTTTTTGCACTACAAGCAGCACGGCCAATCCATCAGCGGACTGCAGTACCAAGCCATCCAATACGGGCCCGTTCCCGTTCATTACGACACCGTCTATGACAACATTGACGGCATCTGCAAGGAAATCGTAGTAGCGCACGACATGGAAAGCACCCGTTTGAGTTGCAGTTCTTGCGACACCAGCGTATTCAGCGAACAGGAACTAAAAACACTTGACGAAGTTTTAGCCAAAATTCAGCCCATGAGCACCCAAGAAATCATTGACCGAAGCCATGAGGAAGAGGCTTGGAAGCATTATCGCGACGGCAACCAGTTGATTCCTTATTCTGAGGCGTTTTTGCTAAGGCTTGTGTAATTGTTTGACAATTATTAAACAAAAAAAAGCCAAGAAGTTCTTTTGCACCTCTTGGCTTTCACTTGACTTGGCAAAGGCTTAATTCCTGAAAATCAGTCCATCGCCTTGCACATCTACGATAATGGTCTTCGTCTTGTCGACGCTGTCGGCAAGGATCATCTTCGAGAGCGAGTTGAGCAACTCACGCTGCATCATACGCTTCACGGGACGCGCACCATACTGCGGGTTGTAGCTCTGCTTTGCGATGAAGTCGACAGCGGCATCGGTGATGTCAATCTTGATGTCGTTGGCAGCCAGCATCTTCTGCACGCTGCGGAACTGCATCCTCACGATGTCGGCAATCTGATTCTCGTCCAAAGGCTTGAACATGATGATGTCGTCGACACGGTTCAGGAACTCAGGACGCATGAACTGCTTCAGCTGCTCCATCACCTCGTTGCGGGTCTTCTCGAAGACTTCCTCGGC
>JAFWRA010000021.1 GCA_017508895.1 Bacteroidales bacterium | reverse complement strand
GGCACCTTGGGCCATGTAGCGCAGCAGGGTCTGGTTGGCGTAGTTGCGTGCGCCTTTCGACACTTGCAGGATGACGGGCGACTTGGTTTCGACGGCAGCCATGATGATGGCCTGCATCTGTTCCATATTGTTGAAGTTGAAGGCTGGGATGGCATAACCGCCGTCCACAGCCTTGGCGAACATTTTGCGGGTGTTCACGAGCCCTAATTCTTTGTAGCTTACCATTGTTTTCCTAATTAGATTTGGTGCAAAATTAGCAATTACTTTCCAATAATTGTCACCTGACGCTCACTTTCTTTGAGCAACTTCCGTTTTCGGTGCTCAATTTGACAATATAGAGCCCCGAAACAAGGTGACTTAAATCCAAGGAAATGGTCTCGCCTTGTAACAAACGGCCTATGTTTTTCGCCATCATCCGTTCGCCCAACAGGTTGTAGACTTCAATGATGGCCTTGCCTTGCAGCGTCTCTCCAACGACAAGGTTGACCTTTCCTTCGGTTGGGTTGGGGAAGAGGTCGAAACTAATGGCGTGCCATTCGGGTGTGTCATAGCTGACTAATTTGATTAGCTTTGTCACGGGTTCCTCTTGGCAAGCGTTTTCTGTAGTTACCGAAAGCATGGCTTCAGTGTTGTTTCCGTCCATGTTCCAAAGGATGTCAACGGTGTTGTTCAATGCATAAATGAAACCAGCTTCAGCGGGTTCGAGTTGCCAAAGATAATGTATGCCTTCTTGTGGATCAATGGAATAGCGAGAAACGGGGGTGGAGTATTTGTTGACTATGCTGTCGCCTATGATGTTGCCTTCCAGATTGAATTCGTCAAGCAAAACCACTTTCAGTGAATTAACCATTGAATGAATGCTGTCTGAAGCATGGAGGGATAGCGTGACCTCTCCGTTGGCAAAATCTTGTGTCCCTGGGTGATAATGTGCGTTGACCAAATTGTTGTTATCAAAAAGGCCATCGCCTTCAGTAGTCCAATAAATAGTGTCATAATCGTAAGCGTAGGCTTCATGAAGCTCGATATTGGTTCCTTTACAGGAGATTTGGTCGTTACCGGCAAAAATAATAGGAATGTGCGGAGGAGGGAAACAGATGTTGTCGATTCGGATGCCAAATTCTTCTTCACCATACATATTCATCCTGAATCTGAGTGTTTCGCATTCGGTAAACACATAGGCTTCACGATAATTCCACTCCTCGCTTGAGAAGGTTTGGGTCTTATTGCCTGAGGCGGTTGCTTCTTCGATGATTAGCGTTTCAAGTGCGTTGGAAGCATAGCGGCCTGTTTTGACGTAAAACGACATTTTCCCGGCAGGAATGTAACCTTCGGTGCTTAGCGTGAGCGCTGAAGGTCTGCTTTTAGGTGGGGTGGCTTCAAAGCAGCGCTGGCCTTCTGCTGCGTCGGCTTCTGTATAAACCCAAGGGTAATGCACATAGTTTTCCCAAGTAAAAAATGGATTCAGCGTGTCGGTTTCAAAGTTCTCAAAGATGCCTCCATATTGAATTGAAGGCTCATAAATAGCTTCGGAAATGCCATCAGTGATGCAGAGCCTCGCTTTCAGCCAAGCACCGGATAAGTCATTTGTTTGAGTCTCAACACGGAAGGTTAAGTACATAAGACTGTCGGGTAAAAGTGTTTCAATGACAAAATGAGGCGTTTCAACCGTCGCAAAAGGTGCCAGCACGTTGAAATCTATCATAACAGGGCCGCTTTTGCAATGACCTGTGTTTGCTATTGTGAAGCCGATGAGGGTGGTGCCTTCATTGAGAATATGGGTGGTTCGTTGCTCGTCGCCAGTAATAAGGCTAAAAGAGGGTTGAATGCAGAGTGACGGGGCCGATATGGTTTTTTGAAATACGAATTCTTGGACCACGAAGCCGTTATCAAGTGAGATTTTGAAAGTGACTTCGGTTTGGTCGGGAATGTCATACTTTGCTTTTATGATGAAAGCGTTTTGTAGGGAAATCTGTTCGTCGTGATCCAACCGGTGGCAGTCGGCGGTGCCCTTAATGACTTCTATATAGGGTGAGTCGCACGAAAGGTTGACCTGGGTGTTTTCGGCTATGCCTACTCCGGCGTTGTACAAGGTTAGGTCAATAAAGGCTTTTTCGCCATAGTCGAGAGTGTCGTTGGAGCTTTCGTCATAAAAGTTGTAGTCTTTCATGATGACATAAGGGCCTGAAGCAGGGATAATGGTGACATTTTGATGGAATCGGACGCATTTGGGTTTGGTTACAGTAACATCAAACTGCTCGCCAGGCTGCATCTGGGGAAGGACGAAAGACTGAGCCTGTCCCGTGCCTTGGGCGATATGCAGAACCTCGTCGTCTTTGGCGAGGCAGATCAAAGCGCCTTCTTCGACTGTCATTGTATAGTCGGGTATGTCCTCTCTTTGATATACAACGGCTGAAACATCCATGGTTCGCGGCACTTCAGTGTAAAGGTTGAGATAGGTCTCTCCCAAATAGGAAAAGAGGTTCAGCGCCCTATGAACGCCTTCCATCCAATACGGTCTGAAACTTTGTTGTGTGAGAAAAACCTTGCCTGCAACCAAAGAAAACGAAGGATAAGTTGATTCGGGCTGGTTGTGGGTGCCAAGTGTGGGCATGAAGTCGGGCCAGAAGTAGTCTAACATACCCCAGCTTACGATGTCGTTATAGTGGGAATAGGTGACGCTGCTGGTCCCAATAATTCCGATGGCCCCGGGTTCTGCTCTTAAAAAAGCCTCTGAGAGACAAATGGGCGAGGACCATGTGTCCCAATAGTCGTTTGTTAGACATCCGATAGAGAAAATGAATGTTGACATTTCATTTTGCAATAAAGGGATATAGGCAGGGCTGAAATAAGGGCTACCCCAGGTCGCCGTGCTTGAATGGTCTCTGTAGAAGGTTAGGAACCCACCTTCACTCATGGCGTTGATGAGAGGTTGATTGTCGCTCATGTTTCCCCAATTATCGAGTCCGCCAATGGTTGCAGGAATGTATTGTGTGCCATTTGGTCCGAAATAATCCAATACGGCCTCTGTGTTGGGGTCAGTAGACCAAATGGAGTCAGGCGGCGTGGGCTCTGGGTTCATTTGGTCGTAAACCATGTATTGATTGTCAGGATGCTTCGCAAGATGGTTGCGCAAAAAGCCATCAACGCTTTGAGAGGTGATCATAAACCATTTGTCTTCCTCGTATCCAGAAGTGATGACGGGATGGTCGTAATAATGAGGGTCGGTTGGAGGGTAAAGCTCATAATCAATAAGCTTTTCCACTTGTTGTTGACAATCATCAGCATTGTAAACCACCAAGCGGCTGATGGCCAAGTCAGGGATGCTGTCGCCATTCATGTCAGCGAAAGGGTTGTCGGTGGGATAACGGTAATCGTAAATTGTGTTATTGGGCATCCTGTAGATAAAAGGCTTGAGGCCGAATTCGGGTTGTGTGACCTGGTTGCCGCCAAACAACAAAACTGCCGCTGGCGGGATGGCCCAACTCTCGTATGCGTTGAGGATATAGTTACGGATGTCCTCGGGCTCGTTACTACCACAATCGGCGGTGGTGGCAACTTTGGTGAGTATGCCCTGCTTCGTGCGGAATAATTTCAAGGTGTCGGCCCAAGCCATAAAGGCTGAGTCGTCAATGGTGATGATGAGGTACTCGCATCCTTCTTCTCGGTTTTGGATGGCTTCGTTGAGCCGTTCGTAGTAATGCGCTTCGGGTAGCATGTCGTTGTTGATGACCAGGTCGTGCAAGATGCCGTCCCATGCGGGATTACGGTAGCGCGCGTCTCCAAACTGGCCGTTGCCGCCATCAAAGCTGATTTCGATGTCCATGTCGTAGATGACCTCTAAGGTCTTTTGTACGGGATTGTACCGGAAAGGCGTCACGTTAAGCATAACAACATCCAAACCTCTGATTTGGGTGCGTTGCGTTATGGCAACGTTTTCGGATGGAAAAGTGGCGTCTTTGCCATAAACACTCATGTCCTTTTGTATCTTTGGCAGCCCATCCGCATTATTCAGCATGACTTCTGCCGCAGGCAATAGGTCGACATTGCTAATGGTCTGGCAGTGGTTCTCCTTGACGCTAAGGCTGACTGTTGCACCTTGGGGAACGGCAATATAGCGGTTTTCGAAAGGCAAATTGGGTAATCCCTCGGCAAATGAGCCAAAGCAGCCTTTCATGATGGTTTCCTGCCCTTTGGTGTTGCCGTTGTCGTAGTCGGAAACGAGGATTTCGTTAACGGAGTAGTGTAGCGAAAGCCCTGTAGTTGTGCTGCTTTTTATGCTGATGCCTTGGGGGACATCAGTGCGAAAGCGATAGGTTTCTTGCGCGTTGGTGATGCCTATGGCCAATATGAAAACGGTAAAAAGGGAGAATAGTCGTTTCATGGCAAGATTTGTTTATTTCAGGCGACAAATATATAAAAAAATCCGCCAAACTTTTTGACGGATTTTTCTTGGTGTTTTGTCGTTGTAGAGACGCGCCATGGCACGTCTCTACAAACAAACGATTAGTCTTTTGCCAGGAACGGATACCCGTAGGCAGCAGCAGGAACAAAGGTGTTCTTGATGGCGCGCGGG
>JAFWRA010000202.1 GCA_017508895.1 Bacteroidales bacterium | reverse complement strand
GCGTCCTTAGAGGAAGCCCCGCAATGGAATATCCTTTCCGTGCCAGTGTTGTAATCAACCACAATGTAACGGTCGTGATAGATGCCGCAGGTCTTTCGGAAGTTCAGGTTGATGGAGGGGTATTGGTTGTGGAAGTCGTCGAAATCGCATTGGTGCAGGCCGCGCCCGATGTTGTCGCTGAAGATGGTAATCTGCACGGAGGGGGAAGCCTCTTTAAGCAAAACGAGGGTTTTCAGCCCGATGTAGTTGTCGATGACAAAGATGCTTTTCTTGGCGGTCTTGTAAATTCCCGAATAGGCGATGTTGGCTTCAACCGATTCGCCGTTCAGAATCAGGTATTCGCGGCGCGTATTGGGGTCGGTGAAATCGTGTACCACCTTGGCCAGGTCCGCTTTGGTCACCATATTGGCTTTGATTTCGGCGATGTCGGACGTGTTTTGTGTGGTTTGCACCGACAGTTGTAGCAGTTCGCTTTGGCCGATTAGGCTTTTGCTGTCGATAATGAGGTCCTTCATCTCCTTGAAAGCGCGGACAAGGGCTTTGCTTTGCCGCGTGGCCAACTCGCCTTTCAGCACGGTCATCAGCATGTAAACGCCTTGCTCTGTGAAGACGTAAGGGAGGTATTTCGAGAATTTTCCTTGCCCCAATTCTATGGTCAAATTTTTTGACCTTGGAATCTCATCTGATTCGGATTTATCTGAATTTGAACTATCTACCAAATACCTTGAGGTCAAATTTTTTGACCTTAAATAAGATGGTACTCTTCTTTGGTGAGTTGGAACCTGAAATCGTCATCAAATTTGGCTATATTATTCTTGACTTGCTGGTTTAGCGCTTTGGTTGTATAACCGTAAATACCTGCAAGGTCGGAATCCAGCATAACTTTTACGCCACGGACGGTGTAAATCAAGTCTTTGATACGGTCAGAAGATTCTATGCTTACAGGTTCTTGCATGGCGATTCCAAAAACGGCACACGGGATGCTGCAACGCGGCAAAGGTAGTAAATTTTGGAACAACAAGGAACGGTTTTGTCAATTTAACGGCAAAACGGGGTTGAGCAGCAGAGCGTCCACAATGGGGTGATACACTTGGCGGTCAGTTACTTCGGAGATGGTGGTTACCTTGTTGCCTGCGTCTGGACCGGGACGGCCTATAACTTGGTTATCTCCTTCAACCGCCCATAATCCGAAAGCAGATTCCAAAGCCCATCTTCTGAAAGCACACCACGCTTCAGGTCTTTCGGCAATTTGCCGGCTTCGTCGGCTTCAAAGTCCTTGCGCCATTGGGGAGAGGTGTAATAGGCTTCCAGTTCGGCGATGGCGGGTTGGAGGGCGGCGAAGTCCTCAAGGGCTTGGTCGAGGCGGCGGACGACCTCCTCGCTCTTGTCGAAGAGGGTTTCCATGTGGGTGATGCGGTCGATGCGGGTCATAGTTTGCGGTTTTGTTGGCTTGTTGATGAGGCAAAAATAGTGAATTTTGCGAAAATTGCAGCCTAAGTGTGCCACATTCAAATTAATTCCGTACTTTTGCAGCCCGTTTTTAGGCAGATATGGAAAAGAAGAACGAATTCCTGATTCCGGTTAGTGGCCTCGCCTTGGGGAGCCATTCCTACCAGTATGAAATCAACGACGGTTTCTTTGCTGGCATGGATTACTCTGAGGTTCAGCAAGGTAGGGTGACAGTGAAGTTGGATATTGACCGACAGGAAACCATGCTGACCCTGCATTTCGACCTCTCGGGAACGGTGCGCGTGCCTTGCGACCGCTGCGCCGACGAGTTCGACCAACCCATCGAGAGCCAGCAGCAGTTCTTCATCAAGTTGGGAACGGAGAACGCCCAAGAGTCGGATGATGTGGCTGTCGTTTCGCCCGATATGAACGAATACGACATCCGCACGTTGGTGTATGAGTACATCATCCTCGCCATCCCGATGCACCGCGTGCATCCCGAAGGCCAGTGCAACCCCGCTGTGATAGCCATGCTCAACCGCGAGGAGATGCCCGCCGAGGAGGAGGAAACCGACACCATCGACCCGCGCTGGGCCGCTTTGAAAGACATCGATTTGAACGATAAATAAACAATTGGTAATTAACTAGTTAAAATAACAAAGAAATGGCACATCCTAAAAGAAGACAGTCTCATACCAGAGGCGCGAAGAGAAGAACACATTACAAGGCAGAAACCCCTAACGTGACCATCGACCCGACCACCGGCACCATGCATGTGATGCACCGTGCTTACTATGTGGACGGCGACCTGTACTACAGAGGTCAGTTGGTCATGGCCGCCAAGCAGTGATTGCTGGCGCGTGAACACGGCTCCAACGTGGACGAAATAGGGCGTTTTGTACCCTGATGGGATAAAAAATTGGAAAAATTTCCAAAAAATTGTCCAAAAGTGTGCCGTGAATGAAAATAATGCTTATCTTTGCATCACTTTTCGATACTGAAGCATTGAGAAAAAATAAAGTCGGATTTTTTTCATAATCTTTATATTGTTTTTCCCCTCCTTTTTCCCCATCAGGAGGGGTTTTTTTGTTGGGGCGGGGCATTTGCATTTACACTAATAACTGCCTATTTGTGTAAGTTTGATACACTTTTCGGCACTTGTTGGTGCAAAAATGGGCTCTTTCTGAAATAATTGCACAAGTGTTTACGTTTTTATGGCGGTTTTAGTGTGTTTTTGTTTTTTATTTCCCCAACTGTAAATTTTTTATTTACTGACATTTTACGTCAGTTTAATACTCTATTTTTGCCTCCGAAAAACAAAAGTTCAGTTAAGTATTGAACAAACTAGAATAAATCAACATGAGAGGACTATCAAAATCACGTTACACGTTGTTCTGCCAATGCGAAAAAGCTTTGTGGCTGAAAGCTTATAAACCACAAGAGGAAGTGATTGAGCCCGAAAGGATTGCCCGATTTGAAAACGGTAACAAAGTCGGGGATTTGGCAATGGAGTTGTTCGGCCCATACGTGGAGGTGACGACCCTCAACTTAGATGGTAGCCTGAATCTTGACGCAATGGTGGCCAAAACCAAAGAGGAGATGCAAAAGGGTACTCCGGTTATCTGTGAGGCATCGTTCTTCTATGGCAACAACTACTGCGCTGTCGATATACTGCGCCGGACTATCGAAGGTTGGGCTATCTATGAGGTGAAGAGCAGCAGCGACAACGAGAGGAAGAGAGAGACATACGCATGTGACATCGCCTACCAACAATGGTTGCTCACATCGTGCGGCATCAAGGTGACGGGTACTTATCTCGTTTGCCTCAATTCCAACTATGTGCGCCAAGGAGCCATCGATCTTCAACAACTGTTCGCCGTTGTCGACATGGAAGAACTTGTGCAAAATGATTTGGTCAAGATGCCTCAGTTGGTGTCTAAGGCACTTCGTCTCCTCCAAGACCCTAACGAGCCTAATGTGGATTTGTCACAGAATTGCAAGAAGCCTTACGAGTGCGCTTTCTTGGACTATTGTAAACGTCTTCATAATATTCCAACTGACAGACCTAACGTATTCGATCTATACCGTATTCCGTTTTCAAAAGCCCTTCAGCTATATCAATCGGGAAGCATCACTTTCCCTGAGTTGGATGCAACGGAACTGAGCGACAAACAGCAGGTGCAGGTGATGTGTACGCTTAACGGTACGGAGCATATCGATGGCAAAGGCATTCGCAGCTTCCTCGACACACTCAGCTATCCGCTCTATTTCCTCGACTTTGAGACGATGAACGACCCAGTGCCTCAGTACGATGGCACAAGACCTTACCAACAGATTCCTTTCCAATATTCGCTGCATATCAAAGAAAGCGAAACGTCACCTTATATACATAAGGAGTTTCTGGCTCCAAGTGATGGCAGCGACCCTCGCCATGCTTTGGCTGAGCAGTTATGCCATGACATTCCGATGGATGTCTGCATCTTGGCTTACAACAAACAATTCGAATGTGGGCGCATCAAGGACCTTGCCGATTCTTTCCCCAACCTTGCCTATCATCTGATGAATATCCGCGACAACATCAAAGACCTGCTTGATCCTTTCCAAAAAGGCTACTACTATGTACCCGCCATGGGAGGTTCGTTCTCTATCAAAAGCGTGCTACCCGCCTTGTTTCCCAACGACCCCGAATTGGACTATCACAAACTCGACCAACAAGTGCAAAACGGCAATGATGCCATGTCCATCTTCCCGAAAATCAAGGATATGAACCCGCAAGATGCCCAAGCTGCACGAGAAGCCTTACTCCGCTATTGCGAACTCGACACATGGGCAATGGTGAAAGTTTTGGAAAAGTTGAAAAAAGTTGTATTCAGCGACTGAATGTATTTGAACAATCTTTTATTTTTGCAATCATTAGTGTCCCGTTAAAATTGGGACGGTTAAATATTAGTCAAACAGCCCCGGTATGAGGGGGGCAATTTGTTCTTTGACATCGTTGTTATTAGTTTTGTTGAATAGGTCTCTAAGTGGCGTTTTGTCCGTCAATGAG